>JADFGE010000238.1 GCA_022567855.1 Planctomycetota bacterium
TGGAGATGGTCAATCCGCGCTGGGAGTATGCAAACTCTGATAAGTCACACTCACCGCGCGGCGAACAGTTCAGACCGATTTATCCCGCTAGTGAAGATTTATCTTCTCATGTAATAGAGCAAGCTGTACTAGAGGTATTGGATCCAACGCTAGCTCAGTTGGAGGATCATCTGCATGAGGAATATCGCAAGCAGCGGGTATTGCCAACCTTAGCTGAGGCGTATCGCATGGTGCATCGCCCTCAGGATGAGGATGAATCTGCTCATGGCAGGCGGCGCTTAGCATTTGATGAACTTCTTATTATGCAGCTTGCGGTTTTTATAAAACGCAGACACCGACGTGAATCGCTAATAGCCCCCGCTCTAAAACATAACGATGCAATTGATGCGCATATCACCGCACGTTTCCCATTTACCCTTACGAAGAGTCAGCAAAATGTAATTAGCGAAATTGCAAGCGACCTGGCACAGACCGTGCCCATGAATCGCTTACTTCAGGGTGATGTGGGGTCTGGAAAAACCGTTGTTGCACTCTACGCAATGCTCATGGCCGTTGCATCAAAACATCAAGCGGCAATGATGGCCCCTACCGAGCTGCTGGCTGAACAACATTTCGCATCCATCAGCGAGATGCTCAGCGGCGCTCGCGTCTCGATCGAACTCCTGACGGGCTCGTTGACCGTAGCGGAGAAAAAGAGCGTGCTGGCCCGGCTTGTATCGGGCGAGATCGACATTCTCATCGGCACCCACGCCCTGCTCACGGAAACCGTCCGCTTTCACAGCCTGGCCGTGGCCGTGATCGACGAGCAACACCGCTTCGGCGTTCACCAGCGGGCCATGCTGCGCGTCAAGTCGGACGAAGCCACGTCCGCGCCGCACACGCTGGTCATGACCGCCACGCCCATCCCCCGCACCCTCTCGCTGACGCTGTTCGGCGATCTGGATGTCTCCACGATCCGCGGTCTGCCGCCCGGCCGCAAGCCGGTAATCACCAAGTACGTGTCGCAGTCGCAAGCGGACGATGTGTATGCGTACGTCGCGAAGCGCCTCGCCCAAGGTGAGCAGGCCTATGTGGTCGTGCCCGTCGTTGATGAATCTGATCGCGGACTGAAGGACGTTCATTCCCACCTCGAAAACTTGGAAAAGGGGCATTTCCGGGGGCGGCGGCTGGCGTCGTTGCACGGACGAGTCGATCGCGATCAACGCGAGCAAACGATGAAGCGCTTTCGCGCTGGTGAAATCGACGCACTTGTGGCGACGACGGTGATCGAGGTCGGTGTAGACGTGCCCAACGCGTCGGTGATGCTGATCGAACATGCCGATCGCTTCGGACTGGCGCAGTTGCATCAACTTCGTGGGCGCATCGGCCGGGGCAGCCGCTCCAGTCTTTGTGTGCTGCTGGCCGATCCCGTCACCGACGACGCCAAGGCCCGGCTGGAGGTGATCGCGACCACGGATGACGGCTTCGAGATTGCGGAGAAGGACTTGGAGATCCGCGGGCCGGGCGAGCTGTTCGGCGCAAAGCAATCAGGACTCGCTCCGTTTCGAGTGGCCCAGCTTCCACGCGATCTCGATCTGCTTCGGATGGCCCGACGGGATGCGAGGTCGTGGATCGAAGAGAATCCCACGTTGGCCGGGGAGCGCGACGCGCTGCTACGGACGCGCGTGCTGAAGGCCCACGGCAAAATGCTCGGACTTGGCGACGTGGCCTAAGCGGCGCTAGACCTCCTTCCTAGCTGCGGATGCATATCCGCAGGTTCTTGAAGCGCATACACTGCCCCCATGTCCACCAACGCCGAGCTTTCGCACATCTTCAACGAGATGAGCAAGGTGCTTCAGTTGATCGGCGCTAATCCTTTCCGGATCAATGCGCACGCCAACGTCGCGCGCATTCTCAAGGACATGATCGTCGACGTCGCCGAGCTGGCGGATGATCCGGCGAAGCTCACCGCGATCGACGGCATCGGCGCGGGTTCGGCCAAGAAGATCATCGAGTTCGTTCAGACGGGTAAGGTCAAGGAGTACGAAGAGCTGCTCGATTCGATCCCGCGCGGGCTGCTGGATGTGATGGCCATCCCCGGACTCGGCCCTAAGACCGTCAAACTCATGTGGGAAAAGGCGGGCATCACGAGCCTGGCCACGCTCAAGAAGAAGCTGAACTCAGGGCAGCTCGAAAAACTCCCGCGCATGGGGGCGAAGACGGTTGCGAACATCAAGGAGTCGCTCGCGTTCGCCGCCAAAGCGAGTCAGCGCACGCGACTGGGCGAAGCGATGATTCTGGCGGAGGCGATCGTCGAGTTTCTCACCATGGTCAAGGGCGCCAATCGCGTCGAGTACGCCGGCTCGCTTCGCCGTGGACTGGACACGATCGGCGATATCGACATTCTTGCCACAACCACGAACCCCGCCGCGATCAGCACGGCGTTTCGCGCGATGCCCGGCGTCCAGAAGGTTCTCGCCGCCGGTGAAACCAAGAGTTCGGTTCGGCTGGAAAGCGGCGTGCAAGTCGATCTGCGCGTGATCGACGAGCAATCGTTTGGGGCCGCACGGATGTACTTCACCGGGTCAAAGCAGCACAACGTTGTGTTGCGCGAACGCGCGATCAAGAAGGGGCTGCGGCTCAACGAGTACGGCCTGTTCCCCGACGATGGCGAACACGATGAACCTCCGCAGAAGCGCGGCGTCAAGCCCGTGGCCGCGAAGACCGAGCAAGCAATTTACGCAGCACTTGACTTGGTGTGGGTGCCCCCCGAGGTTCGTGAAGACCGTGGTGAGCTGGATGTCAGGGAGACGCCGAAGCTCATCGAGCTTGACGACATCAAAGCCGAGCTGCACGCGCACACGATCGCTTCGGATGGCAAGATGACGATCGACGAACTTGCGCACGAGGCCAAGGCTCGCGGCTTTCATACCGTCGCGGTGACCGATCATTCGCGCTCAAGTATCCAGGCGAACGGGCTTTCGCCGAAGCGATTGCGCGAGCACATCGACGCGGTGCGTGAAGCGAACGAGCGCATCAAAGGCATCACGATCCTGGCCGGCTCGGAAGTTGATATCCATGCCGACGGTCGACTCGATTATGACGACAAACTGCTGGCCGAGCTGGATGTCGTTATCGCTTCACCGCATTCAGCTCTACGACAGGACGCCAAGGCCGCAACCCGGCGACTCGTCACCGCACTCAGCCACCCTCTCGTGCATGTGCTGGGGCATCCCACGGGTCGATTGATCAACAAACGCGAGGGACTGCATCCGGACCTCAATGCGCTGATCCAAGCGGCACTCGAACACGACACGGCCCTGGAGATCAACGCGAACTACCAGCGACTGGATTTGCGAGATATCCATGTGAAGGCGGCCGTAGACGCCGGGGCGCTGATCGCGATCAACACCGATGCTCATACGCCGGATAACTTTGATTTTCTGCGCTACGGGATCGTAACCGCTCGCCGCGGTTGGCTGACGCCCAAGCAGTGCATCAATGCGTGGACGAAGCAGAAGCTGCACTCATGGTTGCGAGCAAAGCGCTGACGCTCGATAGCCCACGGCGGCAGCCGTGGGTTGGCACGCCAAGGATCGTATATCGCAAGACGACATCAAGCCTCAGGAGCGGCTACGATCGTGGCGCAATGATCGACCCGGACCTTCGTCGAAGAGACCCGGACCTTCGTCGAAGACTCCTCAGGTCCGGCTTCGTAGGAAGTTTCTTCAATGTTCGAAACACTCTCTGAACGATTCAACACGACCTTCCGCAACCTTTCGGGGCGCGGGCGCATCACCGACGACAATGTCTCCGAGGCCATGCGCGAGGTGCGCACCGCCCTGCTGGAAGCGGACGTTCATCTCGATGTCGTCACGCGATTCTGTGACGAAGTCGCCCAGGAGGCCGTGGGGCGCGAAGTCACCAAGAGCCTCAAGCCGGGCGAGGAGATGATCGGCATCGTTCATCAGCGGCTGGCGGCGCTGATGACGCCGCCGGACGGCACGTCGGCCGATCCAATCATGCTCGTCGAGCCGCCGCCCACCGTTGTGATGATGTGCGGTCTGCAGGGTTCGGGCAAGACGACGACCTGCGGCAAACTCGCCGCGTATCTCAAGCGGCGCGGGCGCAGTGTCATGATTGCCGCCGCCGACCTCCAACGCCCCGCTGCGGTCGAGCAGTTGAGAATTGTTACAGCGCAAGTCGAGGAAGAGTCCAAAGGAAACGTCAAAGTTCATTTCTACGCCGAGCCGGACAAGTGCGCCGAGTACGGCAAGGTGACGGGTGTCGCGGTTGGTGTGTGTCAGCGCGCCTTTGCCGAGGCCCGCAAGTCCAAGGTCGATGTGCTGATCCTCGATACGGCCGGGCGGCTTCACATCGACGACGAGCTGATGGCGGAGCTTGAATCGATCAACCGGACGGTTCAGCCGCATCAGATCTATCTGATCGTCGATGCGATGGTCGGCCAGGACGCGGTGAACTCGGCCAAGGCGTTCCACGAACGGCTCGCGGTGGACGGGATCATTCTCACGAAGTTCGATTCAGATACGCGCGGTGGAGCGGCGCTTTCCGTGAGGGCCGTCACCGGCGCGCCGATCAAGTTCATAGGCGTTGGTGAAAAATTCGATGCGCTGGAGGAGTTCCATGCCGAGCGCATGGCCGGGCGAATCCTGGGCATGGGCGACGTCGTTTCGCTCGTTGAGAAAGCGCAAGCTGAGGTCAGCGAGGAAGAGGCGGCGAAGATGGCCGCAAAGATGGCCCAGGGTCGTCTTAGCATGGACGACTTCCTCAAGCAGCTGCGCTCCATTCGCCGCATGGGACCGATGAAGCAGATTCTGGGGATGCTGCCCGGCGTGGGGTCGATGCTCAAAGACGTTGATATTGATGACAAGCAGCTTGACCGCTTAGAGGGGATGGTTCATTCGATGACCGCCCGTGAGCGCGAGGACATCAAGCTGCTGAACAAGTCGCGCGTCAAGCGCATCGCCAAGGGCTCCGGCACGACGGCGGCGGACGTCAACAAGCTCACGAAGCAATTCGAGATGATGCAGAAAGTGACGAAACAAATGGCCGGCGGCGGGATCGGCGGACGACTCAAGGCGATGCGGGCGCTCAGCAAAGGCGGCGGTGACATGATCCCGGGCGTGTCGAACATGCCGGCGCTGGGCGGCCGCACGTCAAC
>JADFGE010000239.1 GCA_022567855.1 Planctomycetota bacterium
GACCATCGATATTCTCACCGGCGCTATGGCTCGGTAGTGATCCGTTCCTGGCCGTTCATAAATGGCTGCAATACCTCCGGCACTGTTACCGAACCATCCTTGTTCTGATACATCTCCAGAATCGGAATCAGAATCCGCGGGCTGGCGGCGACGGTGTTGTTCAGCGAATGACAGATCACGGTTGAGCCGGACGAGTCGCGGTATCGCATATTCAATCGTCGGCACTGATAGTCATACAAGCGCGACGCGGAATGTGTTTCGCCCCAATCGCCGGACGGTTTATTACTATTCTCGCCCGTCGGCGCGCTTCCGGGGGCGGGGGTTCGGCCGGGCATCCAACATTCGATGTCGATCATGTCCGCGTTCTTGGGGCCAAGATCGCCCGTGCAACATTGCACCAGTCGATACGGCAGCTCCAACCGTTGCAAGAACGATTCAACGATCCCGATCATCGTCTGATGCCATTGACGACTTTCCGCTTCGTCCGCTTTGCAAATGACCACCTGCTCGACCTTGTCGAACTGATGGACGCGAAACAGCCCGGCCGTGTCCTTGCCCGCAGCGCCGGCTTCTCGTCGGAAGCACGTTGACACGGTCGCATACTTCAACGGCAGCGTTTCGGCATCGAGAATCTCGTCACTGTGCAGACCCATCAGTGGCACTTCGCCGGTGCCGACGAGAAACAGATCGTGCCCCGCGCCGCGCTTGGATTCCTCGATGTGGTAGGCCTGATCGCGCCCGGTGGGGAAGAACCCGGTGCCCACCATCGCCTCTTCGCGCACAATCACCGGTGCCGACAACGGCGTGAATCCCTGTTCGTTGACGACGTAGTCCAGTGCCAAGCGGAGCACCGCTTGATGCAATCGAGCGCCATCGCCTCTGAGCACATAGGACCGCGTGCCCGCCATCTTCACGCCGCGCTCAAAATCAACGAGGTTCAGATCGCGCACCAACTCCAAATGCGTCTTGGGGACAAACCCCTTGTTGTCGACAAACGACTTATCAGGATCAAACCAACTCGGGCTCCAACGGCGAAGTTCGACATTGTCCGCGGGCGAGTCGCCGGCGGGCACATCCGGATCCGGCGGCTGCGGCACCGCGAGCCAGAGTTCGCGCCACTGCGGCTCAATCTCCCCGAGCGTCCGATCAACTGACTGAATCTCGGTTTTGAGTTCGGCGGGCTTTTCCTGGAGCGCCTGAATCTTCTTGTGAATCGCGTCGCGCTCGGAGCCTTGGGCTGATTTGAGCTGCCCATGGAGCGTGCCGATCTGCGGTCCGATCTCCTTGCTGAGGCGTTTTTGCTCAGCTCGTTTGGTTTCCCGCTCGGCCGTCAACGCTCGTCGCTGCTCGTCCAGATTCACGAGCCGATCGACGTCGACATCGATGCCCTTGGCGAGAGCGCCGCGGCGAAAAACATCGGGGTCCTGGCGAAGGAGCTTCAGGTCGATCATCGGCGCGGCATGGTACAGGAGAAGGCATCAAGGCAGAAGAAGGCATGAAGAAGGCATCAAGGCATCAAGGCATCGAGGCATCGAGGCATGAAGAAGGCATCGAGGCATGAAGAAGGCATCAAGGCATGAAGAAGGCATCGAGGCAGCGAGGCATCGAGGTTCTATACGCCGCGGTCGCGGTAGGTCGGCGGCGCGGCCCAGCGCATTTTTTCGAGCAGGATTTCCCAGAACGCGGTCGAGGGGTTGGCGACGAACCGAGCTTTACGGGTATGACTCTTGATTGTGATCCGCTGACCGGCTTGCACCGACACGGAGACCTGCCCATCGAGCACAAGCGACGTGCCCTCGTTGGCGTGCTTCACCTGAATATGCAGTTGACATTCCGGGCACAGCACAAACGGTCGAAACGCAAGACTATGCGCTCCCAACGGCGTGACGATTATCGCTTCGAGCTTGGGGTCGAGAATCGGTCCGCCTGCCGAGACGTTGTAGGCGGTGGATCCGACGGGGCTGGACACAATCACACCATCGCCGCGGAGCGACGGTCCCTCGGCGTTGTCGATTCGCAACCCCAGCTCGATCATGCGGAAGGGAGGCCCGGCCGTCACCACGCAGTCGTTGACGGCCCGCCCGCTGTGCACGGATTTGCCGTTCGCGTCATAGACCTCGGCGGCCAGCATCATGTGCTCGATGATCGGGGGGTTGGGCCCGAACACGACTTCGGCGTGCTGCTGGAGACTGGCCCAATCGAACGCAGCGAGGAAGCCGAGTCGGCCGAAGTTCACGCCCACCAATGGCAGTTGTCGATCCACGACCCGCCGGGCCTGGCTCAACAGTGTTCCGTCCCCGCCGAGCACCACCGCCAGATCGGCGTGCACGTCCTGCGGCAACGGCTCGTGGTCGGTCTCGAACTCGCCGGTGATCTGGGCGTGTTGAGCGACCCCGGCCCGAACCTCCTCCAGAACGTCCCGCACCTCCCGGCGGGTGCGATCGACCAGCAGCAAGACGCGCGGTTTCGCCATAGGAGGAGATTGTAGGGCCCAACTCGGTGTTTAGCGGTGGGCCTCCGGACCACGGGCTTCTATCCATGATCCACTATCCTGCCCGCGACCAATCATCCAGGAGTCATTCAGGAGTCATCCAATGTCATCATTGCTTCGCTTGTCAGTTGTCGTTGTGCTGTTGACCACGGCTGGATGCACAAGTAGAAAACCAACCTTTCAACGAATCCCAAGCGATCACGCTGCGGTCATTGCGGTGGCGAACGACCTGTTCGCCGCGATGCGCGCGCGTGATGCTGACGCACTGCGCGCGCTGCAGACGCCGGAGGTGGCCATGATCCGTGTCACAGCGGATGCGCCACCCTTTATACACGTGGGCTCGCCGGATGCGTTTATCAACGCCATCGTCAATGCCCCCGCCGAGCCGCGCGAACGGATGTGGGATCCGGAAGTGCGCATCGACGGTGATCTAGCCACCCTCTGGGCGCCCTACGAGTTTTACCTGGGTGATCGCTTCAGCCACTGCGGCGTGGATGCCTTCCAATTCGTCCGCATCGACGGCAGTTGGAAGATCGTCTCGATCGCCTTCACCAGGCGAAACGAAGGCTGCGACGACGCCCCGCCGCCGTAACCTATTACCGAAGTTGGACCGCACTTATTCACAACGGCCGTGCCGTTCCCAGATATGGTCCGCCGCTGTTACAATTCCACCGTCATTGGAGTTCGACAGGAGAAGCACAGCAATGGGTCGAGTCATCACTTTCATCTACGGGTTGATTTGCTACCTCGCGTTCTTCGGGACGATCCTCTATGCGATCGGGTTTATCGAGAACATGGTCGTATGGAAGGGCATCGACGACGGTACGATCGGATCAACGGGGCAATCCATCTTGATCAATGTTCTGCTGCTGGGGGCGTTCGCCCTTCAACACAGCATCATGGCTCGCCCGGCGTTCAAGGTCTGGTGGACCAAGATCATTCCCAAGCAGATCGAACGGAGTACGTACGTGCTCCTGTCAAGCGGATTGCTTTGCCTGATGTTCTGGCAGTGGCGACCGATGACGACGGCACTTTGGAGTATTGACCAGCCGATCTTGAAGCACGGCCTCCATGGCATCTCGTTCCTCGGCTGGGCCATGGTGTTCTACAGCACGTTCATCATCAATCACTTTGATCTGTTCGGCATGCGACAAGTGTTCTTGTACCTCAAGGGCAAGGAATACACGGATCTCAAGTACGCGGAGCGATCGCTGTACAAAGTCGTTCGTCACCCGCTGTATCTCGGGTTTATCACGGCGTTCTGGTTCGCACCGACGATGACGCAAGGACACCTGCTGTTCGCAGCCGTGACGACGGCCTACATTCTCGTGGCGATCCAACTGGAGGAGCGCGACCTGATCAAGGGTCTCGGTCAGGACTACGTGGACTACCGGAAGCGCATCCCGATGATCCTTCCGATTCCCAAAGGCAAGGGGTAGTGAGAGCGTGGCGCGGAGTATTGCCCGTTTAGCCGCGAGCCAAAGGCGAGCGTTTCTCTAGTGGCATGGGCGTCTCGCCCGTGCGATGCTACTGGCAGAGGTGCTGAACGCACGGGCGAGACGCCCATGCCACTCAGAAGGTGCCAGCGCCGTGCAAAGATACCGTTTAGCCGCGAGCCAAAGGCGAGCGCTTTCCTTCTCGTGACAAGAACCCGTCCAACCGTTGCTTCACCGCCGGCCATTCGTCATCGATGATGCTGTAGTACACCGAATCGCGGATGTATCCGTTGTGTGTGGTGTGTGATTTACGCAGCACGCCTTCCTTCACAGCGCCAAGCCGTTCGATCGCTCGTTGTGACCGTTCGTTTCGCGCATCCGTCTTGAATTGCACGCGGACGGCGCCAAGCTGCTCGAACGAGCCCGGCGTGGTTCCTACGTTGGGCGCCCGGCCCACGGATTTCGCGAGCGCGGTAATCGGCACGCCGTACTGAATCGCCACGCTGATGGTCGTGGCCACGTCGGCCAGCAGGGCCGCGAATCCCGAGCCGCCCTTGCCGCCGTCGAGAAACAATTCGCGCGGTTGGTCCGTCGCTGGATCGAAGCCCACGGTCGCGGTGAATTCCAGGCCGCCCACAGTCAGCGTTTCAACGTGGTTGTCTCGGCGGTTCGGCAGGCGGTCGCGGGCGGCGGTCATGCGGCTTTCCCATAGTCGCCGGGACGTTCGAGCGCCTTGCGGCAGGGCGGGATCCAATCCATGCGCCGAAGCACGTCCCCATAAGGCCGGGTCCAAACCAGCCAGCAATAAGCCGTCGCGGTCGAGCCCTTGGCGTCTAGCCTCCCCTTGAACATCGGCACTCGTTCGGTGAACTGGAGGACGGCCGGTCGATGTTTCGAGAACAAGCGCTCGTAGCGCCCGATCGATTCGAGGAACGCTGTGCGCACCAGCATCGCTACGCCGATGCGGGCATGATCCATAGCGGTCAAGGCGAATTCGCAGCCGAGCCGGAACGGCGGGTTCGTGATGATCCAGTCGGCGTGCTGCTCGCACGGCCACAGGAAATCCTGCACAACATGGTCCCAGCCGTAGTCGTGGACATCCGACCGAGCCACGCTGGCAAAATATTCTCTCAAGGGTCGGACCATGGCGCCGTCGCCGCAGGCTGGCTCCCAACAGGCATATCGGTGAATATGTGAATACCGCTTAATCGACTCACAGAGCGC
>JADFGE010000240.1 GCA_022567855.1 Planctomycetota bacterium
AACGACGCTCAACACCCTACCCGGCGAGATTCACTTGTCACAACGGGTGACACCGACATCTATCTATCGGTACAGCTTTGCTCCAGCGCCGATCGACGAAGCGGACTTCAGAGCGCTCGTGCCCACGTGGTCGCGCTTCGCTGCCGTCGAACCGTTTGAAGAATTCGCGAATCGCTACCATGCCGACCACGAGCTTGTGAACTATGACGAGTATGCCAGCGGGTGGCCGGCGTATTCTCTGAGATACTTTGGTTCCATTTATGTGGTTCGCGCAGGATCAGGCAACGTCTATGACGAATCAGGCATGACCGGATATTTCCACTTCACACTTCCACAGAAGATGGTCGACGGTGGATACCGAAGCGAGCTTCCGTTACTGCCCATCTGGCCGGGCTTCGCGATCAACACGATCTTCTACGCTACGATTCTGTGGATGCTTGCCCTCGCGCCGTTCACTGCGCGCCGAATAATCCGCCGCAAGCGCGGGGCGTGCGTCAAATGCGGCTACGACCTGCGGGGAAGTTCCGGGGGCGGGGGAGTGTGTCCGGAGTGTGGGGCAACGCGCGGTGGAACCTGCGCAATGAAATGGATAGGGACTGGAAGGAGTGACTTACGATGCGCCTCATGTTGACCACGATAGCCACTGTATTGATTACTCTCGCGAGTTGTGACGACCACGGCAAGAGTCTCGATGAGAATACCCTGCCTGCCGCGAAACACGCTGACCAACCCCTTTTAGATGAGAAGCAACGAATGAACGAGCCAAGTGGCGCCGAGATGGGCTTCCCGGGCTTTGAGTCACCGGAGGCCGACCAACATCATTCCCTTGAAGATCTGCTTGTTTGGCGATACGAACTTGCGGAGACCTCTAGCGTCGCTCTCCCACCAAATGGCGTCAATCCAAATCCACTTGTCGTGGGCGATATTGTGGTCGCATCGGTATTCACTCCGGGCGAGATTGTAGCGGTTGCTCGGGAAACCGGCGGCGAGTTGTGGAATTTGCATCTACAGGAGCTTGGCAGTTCTCATGTCAGCTTTGCCGATGGTGTGCTTTATGCCCAGACTTTGCGGACACTTTATGCTCTGAGACCAGATACTGGTGAGGTGATTTGGAAGTGGACTCCCTACGACGAGGAGGGTGAGTGGATTTATTCATCACCTACCATCGAAAGTGATCGACTCTTTATAGGAGACCGCGCCGGCCTACTAAATTGCCTTAGCACGAAGACAGGCGATCTCCTTTGGTGGGCGCAGACTTCAGAGGACGAGAACCGACAGGTCAATGCAACGGCGATCGTCGTTGATAATCTTGTCATCACTGCGACCAATGCCGCATCGGCGATCGCGTATGAAGTTGATTCTGGCCGAGAGGTCTGGAGACGGAACCTCGAAAGCGGCTCGATCTTTCAGATCCAACGTCTGCGCGACAACATCGTTGTGCAGTCGTGGAACTCCATTTATTTGTTGGATCCAAGTACTGGCGAAATTGGGCATCAATGGTCGTGGCCGGGCCGACAAGTCAGATGTACCACGGTCGTCCAGGATGGTTTGCTGGCGATCACGTACAAAGAACCCGGCGGCGACAGGTCTAGTCCACTTGGCGAGGAAGTGCTATTGGGTCTTAGCGAGGACAGCACACTATTCGAGCACCAATCCGGTGGGGCCATGAGCATGCTGCGGTATGAACCGACGACGAAACTCGTTTACGAGCCACGATTCGACGGATTGGGGATCATCGATCCGAACACCGGCCGCCGATTGCACCACATTAGCTCGAAGCAAGGATTCTATCCCACCTTACCGCACGTCTCCGAAGGCATCATCTATCTACTCGCCGGTGAAACTCACATTGACCAGGATCAGAATGGCGAGCCCTCCATTCGACGGGTTGGAGTATTACTCGCTGTGCGACATCCCTGATCCGACGTAACACATACATCCTCGACCGCGAGACCGGCGAGCTGATGCGACGGGTGACGCAAGACTCCATCACAGATTTGGACCTAAGAAGGTATTGTAGCTCCACTCCTTGCGTGGCTCCGCGGTGAGTTTTCCACGAATATTACCACGCTTCCAGTTCATCGGGCACGAGGGACCAGAATTGCCGCATGCGCTCGAGGGACGCGGTCAGTCGTTGTGGCTTGAGTGTGCCGCTGTAACACAGACAGACTCGACCATCTTTGATACGCCAGCGCACATTCATCTTCTGGAGCATGAATGCCTGCATCTCGGGCGACAGCAGCGCAATCGCAAAGTCGTCGTTCTCGGTGCGAACCTTGAACCGGGAATTGAACTGCGGGTTATCCAGCAGGAGAGCCGGCTGCCGGCCGAGCTTTAGCGCCATGCGGCCAAACCAGTTGCGCCGGGTGATGTGCGTGCTCGGCCAGTCGGGGGCGTCGACGGCGTAGACCGTGTACGCAACCTGCATCATGGTTTGGCCTGTATATATCATGTAGCTGCTCTCGAAGACGGTGATCGGTCGGCCGTCGAAGTCGCCGGTCATGACGTGCTTCACGGTGGCGTTTCTCGGCAGCTCGGGCAGTTCGCCGAACGCTGACCGGAACGACTTGTCTGCCTTGGCAAGGTACGAGAGGTCGAAGTCATTTGCGGCGATCTCGGCACGGCCTCGGCGCGGACCCTTACGATTGCTTCGGCGTGCGCCCGCTATGGCCGCCACCGCAACGATGCTCGTGAGAAGGGCAGTGAGGACGAGGATCAACGCCAGATTTGGACGAATACCACCACCGGATTGCATCACCACCACCACCACGCCGACGGCCAATGCCGCTGCGAGCGCAATCGCCATGCCTACTGCGAATCGTGACATCACCTGATGCTACGTTGCCAACGTGTTTGTGACCTGTCTCGACGGCGTCGCTGTGCGACATGCACCATCACCGCCAGGAGGCCCGGACGACTCTGAAGAGCGTGCCGGCCGTCGGCTGAGGTGCTACTTGGTTGCGGCTGGTCTCACACTACAATGCTCACGTGACCGTGGACGTTGAGAACCTGTTGTCGCCGGAGGGCGCGATCGCTCGGCGACTGGACGGCTTCGAGCTGCGCCCACAGCAGCTTGAAATGGCCAGTGCGGTCGAGCGGACCCTCCAGCACAAGGGTCGGCTCATCGTCGAGGCGGGGACCGGTGTCGGCAAGTCGTTCGCCTATCTCATTCCCGCAATCAAGCGCATCGTCGAGAACGAAGAGCGCGTCGTCATCGCCACCCACACCATCAATCTTCAAGAGCAGTTGATCGAGAATGACATCCCGCTGCTGAACGCAGTCATCCCGCACGAGTTCAGCGCCGTGCTCGTGAAGGGGCGCAACAACTATGTCTCGCTCCGGCGTCTCAAGCTCGCCAGCGCTCGCCAGGATCGACTGTATGGCGACGATGAAGCCCGCCACTCGCTGCACCTCATCGAGGATTGGGCCTACCGGACGAAGGATGGGTCGCGGTCAACGCTGCCGCAGCTTCCTCGGCCGGAGGTGTGGGACCACGCGCAATCGGACACGCACAACTGCATGGGACGGAAGTGCCCAACCTATGGCAAGTGTTTCTATCAGACCGCGCGGCGGCGCATGGAGAACGGCGACCTGTTGGTTTGCAACCATGCGCTATTCTTTGCCGACCTGGCGTTGCGCGGCCAGGGTGTTCGGTTCCTGCCGCCGTACGATCATGTCATTCTCGACGAGGCGCACAGCGTGGAGGACGTCGCGGCTGAGCACTTCGGCGTCACGCTGTCCGAGGCGCGAATCGCACATTTGCTGAATCTTCTGTACCAGCCGCGCACCGATCGGGGATTCCTGACCACACTTGGGACGAAGGACGATTCGAGGCGGCTTATCGATCAAACGATCCAGAAGACGCTGCAATGCCGCGATCAGGCGGACAAACTCTTCGGGGCGCTATGGGTTTGGCGGGAGTCTGGGGCCCCGGCCAACGGCCGGATTCGCACCCCGAATGTCGTTGACGACTATTTGAGTGAGGACATGCAGGAGCTGACCGGCATGTTGAAGCTGTTGCGCAAGCAAGCGACGAATGAGCCGGATGAGTATGAACTCAACAGCTACGTGCAGCGAGCGGACGAAATTGCCCAACAGGTTCGCATCTTGCTTGGGCAGCAGCTCGAAGATTGCGTGTACTGGCTTGAGGTCAGGCGTCGCCGATTTGGGGCACGGACCGGCGCGGTGGGACTGCGCCCTCGCCTGAGTTTGTGTTGTATGCCGATCGAGGTTGGGCCGCTACTACGCGAGCGATTGTTTGACCAGGAAGTATCGGTGGTGATGACCTCCGCCACCCTGGCCACCGGCCCCGGAGATTTCGCGCACGTCGTTCAGCGCCTTGGCTGTGAAGGCGCTGAGACGCTTCACCTGGGTAGTCCGTTTGATCACGCCAGCCAGATGCGGGTGCTGGTCGATCGCTCGATGCCGCCGCCCACCGCGCCGAAGTATGTCGAGCAGCTCGTCCCCCGAGTATTGCACCACGTGCGCCAGACGAAGGGAGGAACCTTCGTGCTCTTCACGAGCTTTGCGGTTCTCAACCGCGTGGCCGAAGCGCTTCGGCCGATCCTTGGCGAGGAGGGCTATCCGGTGCTGGTGCAACAACAGGATGGCCCGCGGGGATTGTTGCTGCGGCGCTTCCGCGAGGACGACCGCTCCGTGCTGCTGGGCACGGTGAGCTTCTGGCAGGGGGTCGATGTTCGCGGCCGAGGCCTGCGCAGCGTCATCATCACTCGGCTGCCGTTTGCGGTGCCGGACCGTCCGCTGATTGAAGCGAGACACGAGCGGATCACCCAGCGCGGCGGCAATCCGTTCATCGAGGACCAGATCCCCAACGCGGTGATCCGCTTCAAGCAGGGGGTGGGACGGCTGATCCGCTCGACCACCGACACCGGTCGCGTCATCGTGCTCGATCCACGGATCGTGACGAAGGGCTATGGTCGAAAGTTCCTCGATGCGCTCCCCGATGGGGTGCTCGTCGAAGAGTTGCAGGCTGAGGATAACTAACGGGTGGGACGCGAATTTCGCCGGGCTGTGATCATGCTATGATGGGTCGCCGAATTCAGACCCTTTATCGCTGAGGACGCACTTGATGCTGGGCAAAGTTTTCAAGGCGTACGACGTTCGTCCGAGCTATCCCAAGCTCTTGAG
>JADFGE010000241.1 GCA_022567855.1 Planctomycetota bacterium
TCGCTCCGGGGTCCTCGGTCTGGATCGCCGCTTCGAGCGTCGCGATGACATCCGACACCGTGTGGGCGTCCGACAAGTCGATGACCACATCCACGCCGTTCACATCCGCGTTGATCGTGCCCAAACTGATGCCGAATCCCCGCCCGCCGTTGAGGTCCAGCAGCCTCGTGTTGCCGGTCATGGTGGGATTGAGATCAACAGCGCCCTGAACTCGCGCGCTCAGCGTGCCGAAGGCATCCTCGCCGGACATGGTGATTGCGAGCGGGCCGGCCGAACCGACGTCGGTCGTCATCCCATCCCCCACGCCTTGGTACTGCAATCCGCCGAGCAGCTCGACGATGGGCGGATTCGCCGTCGCATCGCCTCCGAAGAGATAGAGATCTTGAAACTGTCGGTTAGCGATGCCGATGAGCTGATTGATCATCGCGTCGATCACTTGCGCCTGATTCTTGCGGGTCTCGGCGTCGGAACCGACCCCGATCTGACTGGACCCGATGCCCTTGGCCTCCAACAGCATCTCGGAAGCGTCTCCCAATGCAGCATCGACGTTGCCCAGCACCGAATCTCCGTGCGAGAGGTTGCGCAATCGTTGATCGCGCCGCTCGATGAGGTCGTCCAGCACACTGATCGAGCTCGCCGCGACCGGGTTGTCCGAAGCGCGGTTGACCGCCTTGCCGGTCGTCAATTGAATCTGCAAGCGCAGAATATCCTGCTGAGTTCGAGTCAACGAGCTCCGCACGATCTGGGAGACAAGCGTATTGGGAACGCGGGCCAGGTTGGAGGGAATGCTACTCATGAGAAGGGATTAGGAAGAAGGCATCGAGGCATCAAGGCATTAAGGGGGGAGAAGAAGGTATTAGGGATTAGGCATGAGGGGGAAGATGAGGTTAGATGATCGAGAGGAGGGTTTGGAGGGTTTCGTCGATGACGGCGATGAAGCGGGCGGCGGCCTGAAACTGGCGCTGGAACATGAGCAGGTTGATCATTTCCTCGTCCAGCGAGACGCCGGAGACGGCCTGCACCTGCGCCGCCAGGCTTTCGCGCACGAGGGCGGATGACTTCACCGCGTCGTTGGCAGCGCCGGCCTTGACCGCCAGCGAGGTGACCGCGTTGCGCCAGAACTCGCGGAGGCTCGATCCGCCCAGCTCTGTATGCGCGACATCCTGCAGGTCGGCCAACGCCAGGGCCGTCCCGTTGGACCCCGCCACGTGTCCCGCCCCGGCCGCAACCAGATTCGGATCGTTCTGGATCGTTTCGTTCACTGTGATTGTCGACGCATCGGAGCCGGTGAAGAACGTATGCAACCCCAACGCCGCCAGCGCGCCGCTCGTGTCGTCGGAGAAGCTGATCTCGTATCCACTATTGGCGGTAAGCACCAGCGCGTTCCCGGACGATGCGCTCGCCGTCACGTTGGGCACCGCGACGGTCACGTTGATCTCGTTGATCAAATCGTCCAACGACATCGCATCGCCGTCCACGTTGATCTGGTACGTCGTTCTCGTACCCGAGTCCTTGTGCGTCACGTGGACGAAGAAGCTGCCGTTTTCGATCGGGAAGTCCAAACCGGCCGCGGTCGAGTTGAGCGTCGCCGTGGTGTCATCCACGGTGTAACTCCCCGTCACCTGGTCGTAGCCATTGCGGCCTTGCCCCTGCGAGTGCACGCGGTTGACCTGGAATATCAGTTGGGCGGAGAAGGTGTCCAGATCGTCGATCGCCGGCTGAACCGTCTCCTCGCGCTGCCGCAGCAGGCCGCCGATTCGACCCGTGCTCACATTCAGCTTCGTCCCGTCGGCCTTCACACGGATCGACACCTCCGTCTTCCCCTGCACGGTCTCAACGCGCAGCTCGACGCCGCGCGATTGTCCGCCCAGAACGATCGGGACCGATCCGACGAACACATCGGTCGCGCCGCTCGCTTGCTCGATGACGCTCACGTCGAGGTTCTCAGCCAGCTGATCGATCAGCAGATCACGCTGATCGCGCAGCGCCGCCGTCTCCGTGACCCCTTGCTCCGTTTGCGCGATCTGTACATTGAGCAGTGATATCCGGTCAAGGATGTCATTCACCGCCGTCACGGATGCGCCCAGCTCGCGATCGATCTCCTTGATCACGACCGCATAGTCCTCGCGCAACGCGCTGATCTTGTTCGACAGCGTCATCCCCTGCTGCACCACCAGCGACCGGACGGCAGTATCCTCGGGATTGTTCGCCAACTCGGAGAACGCGCCGAAAAACGCGCTCAGGGCGCTGGAGATATCCGAGTCGGTGAGCTCGTTCTGCAGCGTCTCGATCGACGTCAAAAAACGCTGATCGATCAACGCGGTGTGCTCCTGGCTCAACGCGTCGCGCAGCCGTGACTGAAGCGCGGTGTCGACCTCGCGGCGGATCGCGTCCAACCGCACGCCCTGACCAACGAAGGCGTTGCGCCCGACGAGCTCGTCACGGGCCGCCGCCAAGTGGACGGATCGGCGGTGAAACCCCACCGTCGCCACGTTGGCCATGTTGTTGCCGGCCACCTGCATCGCCGCCTGGCTGGCGGCAAGCGCCGATCGTCCGATTTGTAGCGCTCCGGTGAGGCTCATAATCGTGTTCGTGTCCTGATCGTCATGCCTTCGGCGCCCACAACGACCACGGCCGATCTGCTCCTAGCTCTTGAGATGATACTGCGCTCCGGTCGCAATCCGACCCTGATCGGAGTACACACGCGCCCGGCTCAGCGCCGACTGCAGGGTCTGCAGCAGTCCACCCATGTGCCGGGCCAGCGCATCCGCCGCCGCCCGCACGATCCGGCTCGAACCGCGGACTTCCTCGATCGTGGATCGAAGCTCGTCTGACAGCTCAAGCATCCGGCTCCGGTTCGGCTCGTCGATCGCTTGGGCAACCTCCCT
This sequence comes from Planctomycetota bacterium, assembly GCA_022567855.1. GTDB lineage: Bacteria > Planctomycetota > Phycisphaerae > Phycisphaerales > SM1A02 > JADFNO01. The sequence goes on from JADFGE010000241.1 coordinate 2,889, forward strand.
GATCGACAGGGGCTTGCTCGCCGTCGGGTCCAGCATTTCCGTCAGCTTTCCCGCCAGAATCAGGCGCGCCTTTTCCAAATCAGTGACGTGCTGCGCAATCGTGTTTTCCTCTTGGCAAAGCTCCGCGATCGCATTCATGTCAGCCTTGCGGATGGCCTGGCGCGTGCGCTCAATCAGTTGCCCCAACTTCTCGTAGTCCTGTTGCTGGCTGCGCAGAATCTGCTCGAGCCGCATCACCAGCTCGTCCACGCTCACAAGGGCGGTTGACTCCGGTTCACGACTTGACATGGTCTGACTCCAGTGGCGCTTCAGACGCCGGCGCTTCGGGACCGAGCAACCGATCCAGGATCACGTCCACGAGCGGAAAGTTGGCGGCGCCGATGATGCGGTCGGCCAAGTGCTGACTCAACAGCGGTGCGAAACGTTTCTCAGCCGTGGTCGGAGCGAACGGCGGCTCCGCGAGTGGGCGTTCATACATCGCGTCAAGCAGCGGCACGAGAAGCGCCGCGGCCACGAGCTGAGTCGCCGCCTCCCGCGCCGCCGGGCGACCGTGCATTTTGGCGGCTTTTTGTAGCGATTCAGCGAACGAATCCCCCCCCAGCTTGTTCCCGGCAGCACCGGCCAGGGCGGGAAGTGCGAACTTCGCCATCAAATCTGCGCTGGCCGTCGGCTCGATCATCGGGTCACGATCCGGGCGTGAAGCGCCCCGGTCTTCTGCATTTCGTAAATAATGGCGATCTGATCCTCAACCGGGACCTTCAGTTGGTCCAAGGCCGAGAGCAAATCCAGTAACTTCGTCGACATGCGCGTTTGCTGCTGTGACGTATCCAACCCGATGTACCGACGCTCCGTGTAAATGGGCTGCTGCACCGTCGCGACCGGCGCCGGCGTGATGCTCGTAATCGACAGTCCCCGGTGCGCGATCCCCACCGGCGAGATCTCCACGTTGCCCGTCACCAGAATGATGCCTTGCTTTTCGTTGATCACGATCCGCGCTTCGGTCTGGATCAGCGACGGGTCGATGTGGATCGTCAGCAGCGTGGTGATGAAGTTCGCCGGTTCACCCCGCTCGTTCAACGGCAGCAGCACCTTCACGTTCTTCGCATCCTCGGCCACCGCAACGTCCGCGTACCCGTCCAGCGCGAACTCCTCGTTGATCGCCCCGGCCAGCGTCGTCGCCATTGGATAACCGGCGTATTGGTCCTTGATGACCAGCCCCAGGGTCCCGGCCGCCGTCACGGGGTCCGTTCGGATGTCCTGCAGCATCTGACCCCCGCCGCGCACCACCCCGCTCCGCGGATTCACCCCCTCGATCACCACCGTTCCCGTCGCCACCGCCATCGTTATCAAGTCCGGTGAATCCGGCAGCGGGAGACGCAGCGGTGACATCACCAGCCGACCGCCCGCCAGGCTCTGGGCGTTGAACAGCGTCTCGACATACACGTCCAGCCGATCCCCCTCCCGGACGCCCGTCGCGGGAATCTCCATCGTTACCGCCACGATGGCGAAGGCGTCCGCCTTGGCCAGCTCCTCGAGACTCATCACGCTGTTGCCGAGGTTCTTGAGCAATTTGGCATACGGCCGCGCTGAGACCAGCGATTTCTTGCTCTCGTCACCCGTGCCATTCAACCCGATGACGATCCCCATTCCGGTGAGCACGTTGCGCTCGTGCCCTTTGATCCGAATCAGGTCCTGGATCGTCGTCCCGTACGCAGCCGTTGCGCACAGCGCAAGTATCGCGCTGGCAATTACCCCTGTTGAACGCCGTTTCACCCTTGGCATGCGGACCTCCTGTCTATTGGCGGTGAGTCTCGACGACACCTTGCAAACCGCGGGCCTGACCACAAGTGAAGTCCGATTCGCCGATCGAGTGCGCCGTTTCCGTACAATCTCTCCATGGATCACGCCAACGACCACCGCCCCGACCGGCTGGATCGACTCGGGTTGATCGCAGGCCCGCTGGCGGTGCTCATCCTGTTCGTGTGGTTCGCCGGCTGGACCGGACCCGCCCGGCCGCAGGCAGGGGTCTCGGCGATCATCGTGCTGCTCAGCTCGGCCCCGTGGGCGCTCGGGTGGCTCGTCGCGGCGTACGGCCTCGGCTGGCCGTTGCAACGGCTGCTCGATCCCCGGGGCGACGACCCGTTCGTGGTGCAACTCGGGCTCGGTATAGCGGCAATGTTTATCATCGACGCCGCCCTCGGCGCGCTCGGCGTACTGCAATGGGGCGGATCACTCGGTGCTTGGA
>JADFGE010000242.1 GCA_022567855.1 Planctomycetota bacterium
CAGTACCTGATCGAGTGGCTATCCACGTCGCAACCAGATGTCTTCCCTACGAGCGTTGCCGAGTCGACGAGAGACCCAAAGACAATCGCTGAGCTGTGGGAGGACCATGGCCAAACCGTCGGGTTCCTGTGGGTAACCTTCTACGAAATTGTCGACTATTCGATCACTGTCGCGGAGGTACGCGACCTAGAGGTCAGCCCCGAATTCCATCGCCGGGGCATTGGAACGCAGATGCTGGAGCATGCGGAAAACGTAGTAAGAAGTCATGGAGCTGACCTACTCCGCTCCGAGACGGAGACCGCCAACGTTGCGTCTCAGAGGATGCACGAAAAATACGGTTTCGCCACGTACCATTTGCAATACGAGAAGCTCCTGACGGAACTGCCGCGGAAACGCTCGGGTCGCGGGGCTTGCGTCTCGAACTTCTTCATTTGGCGACCCGACGGAGTGGGGAATGAGGCAGGCGGTGTTTGAACGTTAGAATGGATCGCCTTAGCAAACTGGTCTATCTGGTAGGGGGTCCCGTGGGCGCGGGCAAGACGACTGTCGCGCGAACGCAAGCGGAGCGGCTTCCCCTCGCGGCGCACATCGAGACTGGCGACGTGGTAGACGATCTGATCGCCGTTCCCGTCAAGACGGGCGAATGTTGGTACCTGCCCAGCGGGACGTGCCATGCCCTTGGGGCGGGGATCGTGGTGGCGGAGATTCAGACCCCCAGCGACACGACCTTCCGGGTGTTTGACTGGGGGCGAACCGGCCGCGAGCTTCACATCTCCCAAGCCCTTGGGTGTATTCACTTCGGCGCGCCGGCTGAGGAGGCCGAGCCGCCGGGGCTGCCGGTACAGGCGGCCGGGATGAAGACGACACCGTTGCTCAAGACCGGGCATTTCGTGATCGAGCGGTTAGAGGCTTTCACGGACGCGGTCCTTCCCGTGGTAACCTCGGGATTACCGGTCGTGTGGATGATTCTGAATGGGCGGGCGCAAGTCGCGGCCTCGCACGGTTCGTCCGATTCTATCGAGGTCGATTTGCCGATTGGTACCACGGCACTGATGCCGGCCGCGCTGGAGGACACTGTGGCTCGACTTGCGCCCGAGACCAGCCTGCTGCGCATCACGCTGCCTTCGCCCATGGAGGGTTTGATTGCGTGAAAAGGCTGTGGACGTGGCAGTTCGTGATCGTCGCCGCCGTTGGCCACCTTTGTCTACACTCGGTCTGGGCGACGCAGCACCTCGTCTCGCCCGGCCAGGATTGGCAACAGCTTGCCGCTCGCGTGCGCCCCGGGGATGAGATCATTCTCATGCCCGGCTGCCATCGCCCCGCCACCCTAAACCAGTTGCAGGGAACGCGGGGCAACCCCATCACCATCCGCGGACTTGATCCGAAGCGCCCGTCCATCATCGAGGCCAGCCGGTACGGCCTCGTCCTGCATCAGCCGCAGCACGTCGTGATCGAGAACATCGTTATCACCGGTGCGACCATCTGCGGCCTGGTCGCCGACGATCTGGCCTCCACTACGGCCCGGTTCCCCACGGCGTCGCCCCCTCCCACGCCGCGGAAGCCGTGGCGGGCCAATCTCGTCATTCGCAACATCACCATCAGTAACACGGGGCCGCAAGGCAAACGCCACGCCATTGAGCTCTCCGGGCTGCAGGACGTTCGCATCCATGATGTGCATATTGAAGGCTGGGGCGGCTCCGGCCTCGAGCTGATCGGGTGTCATGGCGTGTCCGTTGAGTCCTGCCGGTTTATCGCCGTGCAAGATTACAGCCAACTCCATGCCATCCAGATCCGCGCCGGCTCTGAGCGTGTCAATATCACGCAGTGTCACTTCCAAGGAATCGCCGAAGCTGTGGTCGTGGTCGGCGGGTTGAGCAAGCTCCAGGAGTTCCGCCCCGAAATCCCACCCGACGCAGACTCACGGTCGCACTATGAGGCGCGCCACGTTCAACTGCAACGGTGCACGTTCCTGGGCGGGGCATGTCCGATTGTCCTGGCCCACTGTGACGACACCCTCATGCGCAACAACACGTTCATTCGCCCACGCCATGCGGCGCTCTGCACGACCGCCGACCCGACCGACCATCGAATCGCCCCCACCCGGCGAGCCATCTTCGGCGGCAACCTTCTCGTCTGGGAGCCCGGAGACCTCCGTCGCCTGGTCACTATCGCCCTCGCCGACGACGCTGAGAGCTTCGTGTTCGAGGAAAGCCTCTGGTGGTCAACAGAGCCCGCCGAACGACGAGCGCGGCTCGGCAAACTGCCCGGGGCGAGGCAGACGCCGCAGATCACCGATCTCGACCCCAAGCTCGACGACGAGCTCAGGCCCACTGAGCCCAAGGCAGCCTATTTCGGCGCTAAGGCCCCATAACGGCCCGACCGGTTCAGCACGGCCCCCTCCGCCCGCCGAAAAACCCGGCCAAACACCATAGATTCACGGAATCTCGCCTCGGTGGGCGCGGTCTTACCTAAGGAAGGCCCCGGCGGCCGCGGACGATGCAGGACCGCGGCTACCCTTACCCGGAATCGCACCGATGCCCAGCGCCTTATCTGAAACGAAACTCCGGGAGTGGATGCAAAAGGCCGGACCACGGCTCATCACCCTCAGCGCATCTATCTGCCGCGACCGCCATCTGGCCGAGGAAGTCGTCCAGGAAGCGTTTGTCAAGCTTTGGCGCAAGCCCCCCGATGCGGGCGAAGTCGCGTTTACCTCCTGGCTGCGCCGTGTTGTGACCAATATGTCGATCAATACCCTGAAACGGACCCGACGGCCCGGACCGCTTCCGGAGTTCTCCGCCGACCCCGCACTGCAAACAACGCACCGAGCGGAAGCGAGCCGCGATGTTGATGAAAGTCTTGAACGGGTCGATGCCGCGATCGACAAACTCGACGAGCCGAAGCGCGCCATCCTGGCCCTTCGTGCCTACGAGCAACTGAGCTACGAGGAAATCGCCGAGCACTTGAACATCCCGATCGGCACCGTCATGAGTCGGCTCAACCGTGCGCGAACCGCCTTGCTCGAAGAACTCACGCAGGATCTACAGCATCCCGAAGATGAGCCGCTCGTCTTTGATATCCGCAACTACAAGCGCGCGTAGGAGCGCCAAAACCCGAACCCTTTCACGACACGGACAGACGAGAATCCCATGGAATCACTGGACTGCACAGACATCAAGGCCTTGCTTTCGGGTTTGATCGACGACCGGGTCGATCCCGCCTCCCGTCATCACGCCGAACGGCATCTTGCTGACTGCAAGTCCTGCCGCAAGCTGCTCGATCAAGCGGAAGCGGCCGAGGCGATGGTGGCCGCGAGCATCGCCGCCCTCGGCGACGCCGAACCGCTCCCCGATCAGTTCGAATCCGCCGTTCTCGCCCGAACAATCTACGCCGATCGACATGGAGCGCACGGCCGCTTGATGAACTGGTTCGGCTGGCTGGCCGCGGCGGCCGCCTTGGCTTTGGCCGTTTCCATTTGGGTCATGGACCGCCGGACCATCTTGCGCGGACCGGCGCCGGAGTTCGCCCTCGCCGACCCCTATCAGGTCGGACCGGAAGTACGGTCGTATACGCGGGATGGGGTCGGATCCCCGGATGAGCGCTCGCTTGACTCAACCGTCGCCCTGGGCGGTAACACCACCCGAGTCCAACCGGCCAGCTACCGACCGGACCCGTCCTCGTTCATCGAGCTCAACCGGCTCTCCATGATGCCGTCGCGGTCTGGGCCCAGCGTCCAACGGACCGAGGCTCGGGCGGCTGGCCTGAGCCGGGCGCACGCATTGTCGCGCGATGATTCCGAAACCCTCGACGATGTGTCTCGCCTCATGATGATGCTGGCGCAATCCCCGGATCAGAGTTTCGTGGAAGTGGAACGGATACGCCGCATTGCCGAGTACGACCGTCTACTGCCTCGGCTGGCCCGGCTTCGGGCAAATCTTGCGCCCCAAGACCGGACCGCGGTGTTCGCCGCCGAGTCCGTGCTTTATCGAGTTGTCCGTGGCCCTTTGAGTATGGAGGACGTGCAGATTATGCGCGACGACGTCAGCCGGCTCGAACTGGCCCGCCGGCTTGAAGCGATCGGCAATCGCTGGTCACCCGCCTCGTCGCTCTAAATCTTCACGCCAAACTATTGCATTGCCTCGGTTGTCGGCGCCCGCGGGCACGCTACACTTCCTGCTCATGCGCATCCACTCGATCGAAGTCGCCCGGGCCTCTCAAGCGTACGGCCTGCGCCTGACGCACCGAACGCCGACCGCTCAATCGGTCTCACCGCCGTCGCCCCCAACACGCGCGCCGGATCAACTCATTGCTGCATCGGTAAACCGGCGCGTCTCGTTCGAGGCGCACACACCTGCCAGTTCAACGCCCAAAGCCGCGCTGCAGCTTTACACCCGCGCTGCTGACAAACTCGAAGCTGCCATCGGCGTCCAAGTCGGGCGAAGTATCGACCTCACCGGGTAACGTTCGACAAGGTCACTCGTACCATCCGCGGATGCATATCCGCGGGTGCCCGCACATATTCATGTGCGGCTAGGGAAGATACGGGGGTGGGCCGGCGCCTACCGAAGCGGCTCACAACGCAGGGGGACTTTGCTCAGCAATCGGCATGGGCTCGGCCCCGATGCGCTCTTGACGATCAAGCCAGTCGAGCATCTCCCGGATGCTAGCGGTGGCGAGGCAGATGTAGGTGTCGGCTCCGCCGTAATAAAGGTGGAGCGTGTCGCCGTCATCCCCCACGGTGTAGCCGCAGGGGAACACCACGTTGTTCACGTCGCCCTCGCGTTCGTAATCAGCTTCCGGTCCGAAGATCCAGGTATCGCCTCGGCGCAGGCAGACTTCGGGGTTCTCTAGATCAAACAAGGCCAAACCGAGGCGATACAGGCTCCCCGAGGCGGTGTCTCGAACGCCGTGGTAGATCATGATCCAGCCCTGGTCGGTCTCGATAAGGGGCGGTGAGAGGCCGATTTTGTTGGCGTCCCACCAGCCGCCACGCCGGGCTCGCAGAATGAGCTTGTGGTCTCCCCAATGGCGCAGATCGGGCGAGTATGAGATCCACACGTGCGCGCCAAGCGGAGTCGATGGTCGATGGATCATGGCCCATCGGCCGTCAATCTTCCGGGGCAGC
>JADFGE010000243.1 GCA_022567855.1 Planctomycetota bacterium
GATCAAGAGATATTGTATGAATGGTGGGATGAACTAAAAAGCAGTTGGTAAGCTAAGTTTGTTTGGGCCAAAGCGAAATCATGGAAGTGGCTATAGGTGAAAGATCACTCGGCAATTTATCACGCTCGCACCATCTTAGCTCGGTGTACTCCGGCGTTGGATTGGCGTCGCCTTGCGCATCCTTAATCGTATAAATGATCTCCCAGGTATGAGCTTGCGAATCACAAATCATGGCTATGGGAGTAGGTTCGCTTTGTACTAGTAGACCTGTTTCTTCATGAAGTTCCGTAACGATGGTTTCAGTTGGCTGTTTACCTGGTTCAACTACTCCGCCGGGCGCGAACTCCCATTTATTACGGTACACACTAACGCTTGCGGAGCGCTTTCCCAGTAGTGCTTTTTGGTTTCGTATAGTAAGACCTTTTACACCTAAACCGCACACTCCTAGATCAAAGCCTTGTCGCTGCACAGCATAGAAACGGTACGCACACTCGATAACGTGAATTACCGCACCGCCGTAGCCATTACGATGTACGCCTAGCACGTGATACATACGCCCATCAAAGTATGCGGAGTTTAGATCGCAAAGTGCCGCCCAGCGTTGATCAACTTCATCTAAGATATTGCCATCTGGTACAAATAGTTCATCTTGCACTTGTAGAACAGGCGGACGGCGAAGATGTATTAAGCGAGCGGGCATGTGGTATGATTGTACGCGAAGAAACTGGTCACTGAAGTGACCAGTCCTTGTAATTGTGGTACTATAGGCGTGGTCACTTCAGTGACCACGTTCTTAAGGCACTCACTATGACCTGGACGCGCAAAAGTTCATCTTCATCTATGAAGATCTATAAAGGCCGCCACCGCTTCGAGCATTGGTACCGCGACAATCAGGTGTATTTCATCACCGCGCGCTGCCGAGCGCGCTACCCCGCATTTGATTCGGATCCAGCCAAGGGAATCTTCTGGGATCGCTTTACGCACTATACAAAGCAGGCCAACTTTACGCCTTGGGTTGTGTCATTACTTGATAATCACTACCACATACTTGGATACTGTAAAGTTGGTGATACGCTCGGCCCGATGATGCGGCGAATCCACGGTTCCGTCGCCAAGCTCGTCAACGATCTCCTTGACGAGCGCCGAGTGCCGTTCTGGGTGGATGCAGGTCATCGTGATTATTTCGACGGATGCATTCGTGATGAGCGACAATGTCGTCGCGCATATCGCTACGTTCTCCACCAGAGCGTTCGGCACGGAATCTGTGATGATTGGCGAGACTACGCCCATACGCGCGTATACATCGAATTGGAGCGAGGCGTGAAACGATCCACGGAATTGGGAGCATTCTTGGAGGGTGTGCCATATAAACGGTATAGCCAGTGAAGAGACTGAGGCGTGATCACTTCAGTGACCACGTCTTTGCACCTTCATCCGTTGCCGCCGCGACGAGGCATGCCGCCCTGGACTTCACCGAAGAAAGAAGGCGAGTCGCGAAGCCCCCGATGGAATCGGGACGGGACGCGCTAGGGGCTTGGGAACTCGATCCCCTGGGCCAATGGCAAGTCAGTTCCCCAGTTGATGGTGCAGGTTTGGCGGCGCATGTAGGCCTTCCAGGCATCGGAGCCGGACTCGCGTCCACCGCCGGTGTCTTTCTCGCCGCCGAACGCTCCGCCGATCTCGGCGCCGCTGGTGCCGATGTTGACGTTGGCGATCCCGCAGTCTGAGCCGTCCACTGAGAGGAAACGCTCGGCCGCCCGAACACCGTTCGTGAAAACGGCGGAACTGAGACCCTGACTCACGGCATTGTGCAGCGCGATCGCATCATCCAGCTCGTCGAACTCATATACATAAAGGATCGGGGCAAAGGTCTCGTCACGAGCGATCTCCGGATCAGCCCCGGCGGGGACGCGCACGATTGTCGGCTCCACGAAATGGCCGGGTTCGTTCGCGAATCGTTCGATGCCGGCGACACCGCCGCAAAGAACCTTGCACCCCTCACCCGCAGCGCGAAACAGCGCTGCGTGCATTTCATCCACTGCACGTTGATTGATCAGCGGCCCCATCAGCGTCGTCGGATCGAGCGGGTCGCCAATGGTGATTTGCTTGTATGCCCCGACGAGACGATCGGTGAGCGTATCAACGATCTCGCGATGGCAGATCAATCGGCGAGTCGTCGTGCAACGCTGCCCGGCCGTCCCCACCGCGCCGAACAGCACGCCGCGGACGGTCAAGTCCATATCCGCATCAGGCATGACGACGATCGCGTTGTTGCCCCCCAACTCCAAAAGACATCGACCCAAGCGCTTAGCCACCGCCTGCCCCACCACGCGCCCCATGCGACAGGAACCGGTGGCGCTGATCAACGGCAAGCGCCGATCGTTGATCATCGCGTCGCCGACTTCGTCGTCAGACCCAATAATCAGGCCGAAGATGTCGGATGGATCGACCCCGTTGGGCTGAAACACATCCTGATCGCGCATGACATCATGCACGAGTCGTGTCATGGCAACCGCGACGAGCGGGGATTGAAGGCTCGGCTTCCAGATCATCGCATCACCACAAACCGCCGCAAGCATGGCGTTCCACGCCCACACCGCAGCGGGGAAGTTGAACGCGGTGATGATGCCGATCGTTCCCAGCGGGTGCCACTGTTCGTACATGCGATGCTGCGGGCGCTCGGAGTGGATGGTGAGGCCGTACAGTTGGCGCGAGAGACCCACGGCGAAGTCCGCAATGTCGATGCACTCCTGAATCTCGCCTTCGCCTTCAGCACGAATCTTGCCGGTCTCAATGCTGACCAGCTCACCGAGCGTCGCTTTCCGTTCGCGCATGGCGTTGCCGATGAGACGAACGACCTCGCCGCGCCGCGGGGCCGGCAGGCGGCGCCAGTACGATTGGGCCGCGACCGCAGACTGCACCAAGTCATCGTACTCGGCTGCGGATTGCAGCTTGACGCCCGCGATGGGTTGCGCCGAGGCCGGGTTTTGTGAAACGACGCACGAGTCGTCAACAGCCGTGGGATCGACGATGCGCGGATCAGCATCGAAACCGAGCTCAGCCATAAGTTTCACGGTCATGCCGATAGCATAATCGAACCAACGAGATAGGTCCTGAGTCGTCGATGAGCGGCCACCAATTCGAATCGATGGGCGTCCATGTCCGCGAGCGTCACAGGACGTCGATCCCCAACGAGCCGACCCGTCAAAGGGAAGAATCCGCGTCGCCGCTATCCGGGGGTTTGTACTGAGATGACGGTCGTTTGACCGGTTCGCGCATGTTTGCAGGTCACGGCGAGCGCATCGGCATCGATCGCCGCAATGATCCAGCTCGTCTGGCCGAGCGAATCGCCGACGCGGTACTGCTTGCCGTCGATAAGGGCGACGCTTCCGGATGCCGATGCCATGATCATCTGCACACGGACTGTGGGCAAATCAGGCCGGGAGACAACCGGAGTTTGGTCGGGCGTGATCGGCGCTGCGGAGCGGTGCAGCGGCGACGGACCGAACGGCTGATCCTTCAGGAACTCGATATGGACGGCGGCGGTCCGCTGTTGCTCAGTCCATGGCGCCTGCATCGCACCGGCCCCGGACGGATCAATCATGAGCGCGGGTTGGATCGTGGCCTGCACCGACGATGGCCCGCCGAACAGCGCGATCGTCGTCTTCAGCAGCAGCAGCAGCGGCAGGATTGCGAACGCAGCCGTACCGGTCAGACTGTGTTTGATCTCACGAGTCACTATGTGCTGCCCCTTGCAGTTGTGCAATCTCTGGGGGTAAGGTGAAGCTGAGGGCATCGCATCCCAACCGCGCCGTGACCGCAGCCTCACCGCCGACCTGCGCAGGTGTGAGCAGCAGCGTCGACGGCCGAAGGTATCCGCCGAACGCGTCCAGCGCCTCGATAAAGGCGGCAACCTGTTCGTATCCGCCCCGGATAGTGAGATCGACACGGGAGACCACAACTCCGGTTTCCCCGCTCGGCGTCGGCGCGGTCGACGGCTGGAGACTCTGCACGAGGACATCGTGCTGCTTGGCCAGATTCGTGATTCTGGCGTAGAGCACCGCGGAGTCGCTGACGATCGTGTTCTTGCGATCGATCCGGCCCACGCACCGGCTCGGTTTGGCCGCGGCATAATCTATCTCTTGCACGGCGACTTTGCCGCGGGCTGGCGAGACTACCTAGCGCGCGCAAGCATAAGGCGTGCGGGCGGCAAATTTCACAGGAATCCCCTCGAGCGCGAGCTTGCTGGCAAGCGGGTAATAGTGCTCGGGGATCAAGGCCTCGGCGACGAGATATTTTTTCTCCGCTTCGCGGCACAACTCAAGGCCAGGGGCGTGTCCATCATCTACCGGTGCAATTCAAAAATCGCGGATATGGTGGCACGGAACTCTTTTATCGATCGGCTTGCGGGGTCGGATGACGATCCTGGCTCATTCGACGGTGTGCTTTCGGCGGGTGATTTGCCGTATCTGCTAGGCATGGCCGATGCACGCGAGATCCCACCTTCCGTGGAGATACCGGTCCTGCCCGATCGATTGGCCGAGATGCGTGCGCGGTTAACGCGCCTCGGCCCCCCGCCGTACATAGGCGTCACTTGGCGAGCTGGTATACAGGGGCTTAGCAATATATCGAAAATCGCTCCACTGGAGCGTCTCGCTGCGGTGTTGCGGCCAATCGATGGCACCATTGTTGCCGTACAGCGAAATCCAGCAGCGGGCGAAATCGAGACTTTCGCCAAGGCGCTTGGCCGGACCGCGCACGATTTCACCGCACTCAACGACGACCTGGAAGGGATGCTGGCGCTGGTCGACCTACTGGACGATTACGTCTGTGTCTGCAACACCAACTTTCATCTTCGCCTCCTACGGTATCTGGACACCCGTGATCGCCAGTTTTATTCCATTTGTCACTCCTGCTTGGATTAATGATCCCTCAGCAGCCACCACAAACTCAACTGATACTGTGGTTCCTGCCGGAAGAATGAAGTCCCCAAATAATTCTGAGGACGAAAAATCAAGCACGCCTGTACCACCAGATCCCAATACTGTCGTGTGACGCCGCACACTGATCAATCCACCGAAGGTGTACCTTGCTAGA
>JADFGE010000244.1 GCA_022567855.1 Planctomycetota bacterium
GATGTCCGCCCCGCATCGACCAAACTCCTCCATCCGGTTGCTCAGGGCCGTCAGCTCCGTGGACACACCAACGAGAAATCGCGCGGATAGAAGACGAGCACCAGCCACCGTCCGCGAAAGCTGGACAGGGACACTCGACGTGGCGCCGACGAATCCACTGAGACGCATGGAAGATCAAAGGCCGGAGCGAGCATGCCGACGGAAACTCCAGGAGGCGTCATCGGTGCAGGCTCACGATCGGGACTTGCGCCAGTCAATGGCGCCGCCGCCTTTTCGCCCGCTCGGGCCTGATCTTCCTCTCGCTCAGCGAAACGAAGCAACCGTTCCACTTGTTCTAGAAGATCCTGGTCCGAGCCGCAGGCATCCTTCAGAAACGCGTGACGCTCATCACCTGAACGCTCCAATGCCCCGTCGAATAACTCACGTGCACGCTTGAATCCCTCGGGGTCCATGCCTGAACTCCTACAGAAGCGACCGACCCAGGAATTGACCTCCACTATACAGGCCGCGTTCGTCGCCCCCGATCAACACGCGGCATGCCGCGGTCCAAAGGGTCACGCCGAACCCGATTTCTTTAGGACGAGTTCGTCACGCCGGTCCCCGGTTTCTCCGGCTCCGTCCGCGACGTCTCGTCCATGAGCCAGGCCTTGGCGAAGCGCCAATCCCGTTTCACGGTCGAGCGCGACAGGCCGAGCGCTTCTGCAATCTCTTGAATATCCAGTCCCCACACGACGCGCAACTTCACCACCTCCGCCTGCCGGGGATCCAAAGCCTCCAACCGCTCCAGGGCCTTGACGAGGCACTCGATCTGGATTTGTGTCGCCGTGCCGGGTCCGCGCGCGGGGCTCGGCCGACCGTCCAAAAACAGCGTGATTCGCTTCCGCCCTCCGCCTCGCCTTGCCGCCAGCCGCTGACGCTGGTAATCCACCAGCACCCGAAGCATCACCTTCGTCGCCACCGCGAAAAACTGCCCGCGATTGTCGTAGGTCTTGCGCTGTTTGATCAGCCGAAGGAACGTCTCATTGACCAACGCGGCCGGCTCCATCGTCACCACGTTCGCCCTTTGCCCGAACCGCCGACTCAGGTGCGAAAGAGCAATGCCCTCCAGGTCCCGGTACACCAGCTCCATCAAGTCGTCGAGCGCGCCCGCTCGGCCGACCTCCACTTGCCGCAGCAGAATCGTGATGTCGCCCGGCCTCACCATGACCGAATCTCCGTGGCGGGGGCGGATGGATCTCAACCATCCGGGTCTTCGTTGACCGGAGGGTGCCTCTGTAAATCATGGAGCACGGCGTCCATCGCCTGCCTTACGCCGACTGATTCGATTGTACGCGTCGCTCACCTCGCATGCAACGCTAGGACATCTTCGGCACGGCGGATATTGTCTTGCTGTTCGCCGCCTGGGGCACCGACCCCGGCGGTCCACCGGACTTCGACGGGGATGGCTCGGTCGGTACGTCCGATCTCCTCGCCCTCCTCGCCAACTGGGGCCGTGTCCGAAGAGGAGCGCATCCGATCTTGTGACTTGAAAGTCCGGAATCTGCTATCGAGTTCGCTCCAAGCTACCAGGTTCACGGGGCGGGGGAACCTTGAGTGACGACGAAGCCGAAGAAAAAGGGCCGCTCCCGATTGGGAAGCGGCCCGGTGTAGATCACCGTTGTGACGATGCTCGGCGTGTCAGTTTCCGCCGTTGGGCTGGAAGAAGAAGAACGGCAGACGGCCGCCCCCGCCCATATCGTCGATGTTGTAGATGTAATCAGCGTCGAGCGCTTTATCAATCCGCACCTTCGCCTCACTGAGATGCGCGACGGTGTACGGATCGACGGTTTGCCCACCGTTGCTCAGGAGATGCTCGATTCTGTCCGACAGATCTCGGAGCTTGTACGTGCTGAGATTGGCGATCGGCTGAGCTGATGCGCCGAAACCCTTATCGAGCATGCTCAGTTCGATGAGCCGTCCCAGGTGCTCGCGCTGCAAGTTGCGGCGCAGACTGGAGATCATCGGCTTGCGAGCGGTAAAACTCGTGTCCGGCATCTTGTCCAACTCCGACCAGATCGCGTCGGTGATGCCGAACAACACTTCGGGCAGCGTTACCGCATCTTGGTCAGACGGCAGCCGAAACTCGGTGTCATACACGCGATTGAGCGTGGTGGGATTCATCAGCATGGTCAGGGCCACGCCTTGTATCGCCTTGATGCGATCGTGAACGGGCCAAGTCGGGTCCTCGAAGATCGATCGGAACCCGCCCTCATCCCACCACTTGTCGACAGTCATCTTCGCAAGCAGTTCCGGTGTGAGGCCGAACGCCTCGTCGTTGAACGCGTTGTCAATGACGAACTGTAGCGCGCGGCGCTGCTTGGCAGTCTCAACCGCAACGATCGGATCGCGATCGCCCGGATCACCCTTGCGGTCACGGTTCACATACGAGCCACCGAGCCAGTTCGCCGCGATGGCCACGGCATTGAAGTGCCGGCCGAGCAGCAGCTCATACGCCTCGCGGGCCTTGGCCCAACTGTCGCCTTCCTTCACAATCCGATCCAGGATCTTGGTGCGAAGGTGTTGAGCAAGCCGCATCTGCGAATCCGCGAAGTCCAGTGGGTCGGCCCCATAATCGAACCGGCGGGCCAGCGGATCGGGGCCCCACGTGTCTTCGTCCGTTGCGTAGGGCAGATCCTCTTCGGAGACCCGCTTGAGGATCGGCTTGAGATCCTTATCGAACGTGTAGCCGTACTCGATCGCCCAGTAGTCGTACGGGCCGATGGTGACCATCGTGTAGTCGCCTTGGACGGGTCCGTCGTTGAAGTTGATGTTGACGGGGTTGTAGTCCATCACCGAGGCGGTCTGGGCCCGGCCCTTGAACTCTTCGGTGTTGATCTCCTGAATGCTGTGGATGCTGGACGCCTTGAAGTTGTGGCGCAGGCCGAGCGTGTGGCCGACCTCGTGCATAACGACGTCCTTCAGCAGCGGGCCGATGAACGATTCCGGAACACCGTCGAGCATTTGGCCTTCGTCCTTTTCATCCTCGCCGTTGTCGTCTTCATCCTCGCCGTTGTCATCGTCGTCGTCGTCGTCAGCGTCACCGTTGCCATCGTCGTCGTCGTCGTCCTGCCCTTGAGCAAGCTCTGCAAACAGCGCCGGATCGAGTCGGAACAGGGCGATATCCATCGACTTGGCCATCGCGTTCATGCACGCGCCGTTGACCTGACTGACGCGCCCGGCCAAGCCGTCATAGCGATCATCGCCGAGCATCGTGGGGTCGGCATTGGCCGCGGGATGGCCGCTGAACGCGCGGGCATCGCGCAGTGCTCGTTGTCGAGACAGCTCGCGGATCACGTTCGGCCGCTCGGCCGGCGAAGCCAGCAAAACGCGCGGATCCCAATCCGGATGGTGCTCGAGCCACGCCAGCGTTTGCGGGCCGAAGCCTTCCATCGCAATCTCGGGGATCAACTGCCGCCACGACCGCGCCCAACTTGTGATGAAACCTTCGTCCATCACAATGTCCGCATCGAGAATCTGACCCGTGCGCGGATCGACACGGCTGGGGCCGATCGCAAAGCCCATGCCGGCGTTCGTCCACAACACGAAGTTATAGCGCGCATCCTCGGGGTCTTTCTCCATATGGGCGCCGGTGCGCGCATCCTGTTGATAGACCTCGATGGCATTGATGATGCCGACCTTCTCGTAGGCCTTGTTCCACTCCAGCACGCCGTCGCGCACCCATCGGCGGTACCGCACGGGTGTGGTGTGCTCGAGATAAAAGATGATGGGTTCCTTGGGCGGGCTGAGCTTCAGCGAGGCGTCAGCCTTCTCCAGCTTCCATCGATTGATATAGCGCACCCACGGCGTCTCCGCCCCCGGCTTACCGATGTCGCGATGCGTCGTCGTAAAGAAGCCGACGCGAGCATCGGCCATGCGCGACTTATAGCCGGTCTTGTCCGGGATCACACTGATCGAGTAGTGCAGCGTCCCGAACCGGCCGCCTCGCAACGGCAGTTCAAACGCGAGCTCGACATTCTTCGGGAAGGCCTTGGCCTTGGCGATCGTGGCGAGCTTCGTGTTTGCGCCGGACATCAATCGCGGCCCGAAGAACTTCGACGCCTGACCGATGAGCAACGCATCCATGTCGATGACCGGGCCGCCCTTCTTTCCCTTGGCCACGATCGGAATATCCAGCACGACCCGATCCGTGAAGACGCGCTCCTTGCCCTTCTTGGATTCCAGATCCCCAGTCGTCCGCACGCTGAGGTTCGGCTGAATCAGCGCCAAGCGTTTGTCGTACTTCTTCCACTTCACGTACATGTCGCCGAACTGAACGCCGGCGGTCGGGATGCCGCCCGAGATCGTGTACGCGATGAACAGCAACTGATTCTCGAAGTTGCTCGGCAACTCCGCGAGCATTTGGCCGTCTTTCTTGCGAATCCAGATCGTGTACAGGCTCGCTTGTCCGTCAGCCGTGGAGATGACCTTCTCGTAATCCTTGGCGATGTCCTCGAATTTCGGAAGCTCCTTCGGCTTCTTCTGACCCGCCGCCGCCTTCTCCATCTTCGCCTTGATGTCCGCCGGGATCTCCGGCTGACTCATGGCCGGACCCGCGACGAAGCAGATGGCCGCGATCGTCGTCAGCATCGCGGCCCTTCTCCCACGCCTCAAAACGCTCCTTGGCTCAATCTTCGGCAACATTTTGGCTACCTCCGTGACTGGAATGAAACACCAGCGTCGAGCGTGGTCGACAGGCCGACGCTCTGCCGGTGATGATCTACAAGAACTCATACTCCGCTCGACCGTGATCTGTTCCCACGATCGAACGTTCGCCGCGCGTGCTCAGACCCACCTGATTGCGGCTACGACCACTATACATACTCTCATACGCCTCTGGAACCCGCTGGCTGCATCGGGTCGCTTCCCGAACCTAAGGCAGGGCCTGGACCCCGCCTTTGAGGCCTCGCGTTGGACGCCCAGGATCGACGCCTCCAGCAGATCGGCCCCGTCACATTTGGATACACGGATGCCGGCCGACTCGGCCGTCACCGGGTTCTCGCCGTAGGCAGGCCTCGATCCGCGTCTTCGGTGAGTGAAACCACACATCCCCGATC
>JADFGE010000245.1 GCA_022567855.1 Planctomycetota bacterium
GCAAGGAGCGATCAGAGAGCGCGTCGCTTCATTTCCCGTGTCCATGGCGGACGGTTCTTTGCTGAAGAGTCATCGAGCTTGAGCCTGTCGTCAGAGGAGATACCACTGTACGATCCGGAGAATCTGGCGATCGTAAGCTGTGATCAAGCTGATTGGGACCTTGCGACGAAGGTTGCCGAAAGGCATCAGCGCTTGGAAGAATTCATCACTGTCAACCAAGGGGAAGTCAATGAAACAAACGAGCGATCGCGTGGAAACGTGGTTCCAAAGGCCGACCGAGCAGTTCGAGTAACACGTGGATCGGAAGTCTGCCTGTACGCGGTTCGCCCACCCTCCCAAGGAGAGCATGTTTATCTCGATAAAGATATGTTTTTGGAAGGCAAGCACAGAGATTCGAAAGCTTACGCCTTTCGAAGTGACCGAGCCGTCTGGCAAAACCTCAGTGCGCAAAACAATTTTCGGCGTCTGATCGCCACGTACTTACCTGCTGATCACTTTTGCAATCACGCAATCAGCTATTGTTTGAACGACGACTGCGTATTTGATCTCAGGTTTCTAATCGCACTCCTCAATAGCAAGATATCAGATTGGTATTTTCGACTCGCCAGTACGAATAACAACATCTTGCAGTACCTTGTATACAATCTACCGTCTCCGCGATTCCGAGACCGTCGGAGCGATTCTGATCGCGAAATGCTCAATACCTCCATCGCGGCGCGGCGTCGCGGAGAACTCAATCGATGCTTCGAGATTCTCGAACCCGGCATGAAAGAACTGCCCTTCAGCCCTGCCGTGCGCGACTTCATCATCGAACTCGTCAAGCGGATCATGCAGATCGAGAAAGGTCGGGGCAACATCGCCCGCGCTGAACGCTCCCGTCTCGATTCCGAAGCTCAGCCGTACCAGGACCTCATCGATCGCCTGTTTTACGCCATGGCCGGTCTTACCGATGAAGAGGCCCGCGGGCTCGAAGACCGACTATCGCGAATGCTCTGAAACTGCGATTCTTACGCCAAACTATCCGAACATGTTGTGGCCTTGATCCGACCATATCCAAGGCGTAGACTTGTATGCGTGTTGTTAGGCACCAACAAATACCGTACATCCTTCAACTAAGAGAGACAAAAGATGTCGAAGACCAAGTGCCGTCCAGAGCGTACGGGCAAGCCCGGTCCTAAGACCAAGAGAGTCAAAAGCTACAAACGATCTACGGGAAAACCGATCAAGAAAAAGTGTAGCTGACGGACACTGAGCGCCGCGTGTCACCCCGCTCCTAGTGTATCAGCCCGACCCTTCCGGGCAAACCACGGCGGCGGCGCTTTGGCAGCTTTTGGATCGGGACGTGGATCACAACGACGCAATACCGCGAGGTGGAGCAACCACAGATACACACAGATCAACACTGATGGGTTCGGATAGGAATTGAATGAGAAAGGTCAGGCGAAGTCGGACCTGAGGCTTTGCGAAGTCACAGATCCGCCTATGGCGGGGTCCGGGTCTCTGTGAAGAAGGCATCAAGGCATCAAGGCATCGAGGCATCAAGGCATCAAGGCATCGAGGCATCAAGGCATCAAGGCAGCGAGGCATCGAGGCAGCGAGGGGGAACAAGGCACGAAGGCACGCAGAGCGAGCTCCCGATTCCATCGGCTCTCATTCCCCTCTCCCCCCGGGAGAGGGGTTATATGAATCCCACGTGATTCTCGTGCGTTTGTCGGGTGCCATGCTTCATTCCCGACGCGTCGGGATGAAGCATGCTTTGCCCTATCGGGTCAAAGCATGGCACCCGCCCACGGATCAATTGCAATGCGTATTAGGGGTGAGGGTCTGCTCTGCTCTGCTTTGTTCGGGATCGCCCCGGTTCACGTGAGGGACCCCGATCCCGATGGAATCGGGACCCCGATAGAATCGGGACGCAGAGCCGCAGGTGGAATCGGGTTTGGCGGTGCGGTGCGCGGCGGACGGCGTTTCGTGTTCGGGCGCGAACCGCGTTAACACAACCCGGCTCGCGGCGGTGGTACACAACCCGGCGTACCAACTGCTCCGCGAAGGCAGCGAGCGAATAGGTGTCAGACGTGCCTAGGGAAAACCGTAGGTTTCCAGCCTTTGACGGGGAAATAATTACACTCGCCGGGAAAACCTGGTTAGGTAAACGGATGTCCCCTGATCAGTTGACGCCTGTGTAGTTGCCATCCAAAGACCGAACTCGCAACGATCGTGGCGGTGCAGTATCGCGCCCTACGGTAGCCACACGCTCCTTTGCGCGCATTGTTGACCAACAACTTGACCAAGTTTCTGACCAAAGAACTGAGCGCTTTTACTGACATGTTTTGTTCCGCCCCTAAGTTCCAGCAATTTTCGCTTGACACGTGCGCCTCGCGCGTTACAAGATGCCTGACAGTTCAAATCCGCAGGTGACATGACGGGGATCGCCGGCCAGGGAAAGGCCGAGCCGAGCCAATTCACGGACGAAGAAGCGATCCGCCGACGTGCGCCCGCATGGCAAGGGAGGTGTGGACGCCGTGATTCACGAGAACACCTCACGCAACGAAACAGGACAGCGCTCGCGCTGCCTGGCGGTGGGGCGCCAGAGGTGCGCCCAGAAAGGAGCTGCCCCGGCAAGGTACAAACGCAGTACGAGGCTCGGTCGATCCCTCCCGGAGGAAAAAGGCCCATGCCCTCGTCGGGCATGGACCCATACAGAGCGCGCCATTCACATGACGCGCAGAAAGAACTCCTAACCAATTCTAGGAGAACCAAGAATGTCATACAAGCAATCACATCTTTCACGCCGTTCGCGAAGACCATGGACCGGTCGAGCGAGCCTCATTGCGCTCGGCTGGTGCCTAAGCTGGGCCGTCGTCTCGTCCGCCGCGGCCCAGGAGACCTGCTACCGCATCGTCGACCTTGGCGAGCTCGGATTTACGCCGGGGATCGATGATATTTCCGGCATCAACAACGCCAACCAAGCGGTCTTTACCGCCGTGGTTGGCGGCAAGAAGCACGCCATGCTGTACCTGCCGGCCGCTGCCTACGACCTCGCGGCGGGCGTGCATGATCTACATGATCTTGCCGGAGCGGCTATCCCCGGTGACGAGAGCGCCGTTCACGATCTGAATGACGCTGGAATCGCGGTGGGTTGGGGTGAGATCGGAGGCGAAAGGCACGCCTTCGTCTGGCGGCTGGATGCCGACCCCTTTGAGTTCATCGACCTGGGCACGTTCGCCAATGGCGATTGGTCCGAGGCCTGGGCGATCAACAACGACAGTCCGTTTCCCATCATCGTCGGTGACGGTGAGAATAAAGACGATTGTAGCTGCGATTCGGGGAACGACGACATCGTCCGCGCCTTCTGGCTGCCCTTGACCGATCCCGCGAACGACTTGCCGACTGCCGTGCAACTGTTCCAGGCCCCGGAGCGGATCGTGGGATGCGACCAGAATACGAAGGCCCGCGATGTCAACACCAACGGGGTCCAGCGGACGGCGGCCGGGTACTCCGTCTTCGGCACCCCGTTCTGTCACGCCCCGCTTAACTGCGGTTCCACGGAGAATGCCACGGTGTGGGTAAACCCCGATCCGATGAATAGTACCGGAATCGCGTTGCCTTTCTTGAGCGGAGACGACGCCCTGACGTCTGTAGCCTCGGGGATCAGCGACGTCGGCGCAACGGTGGGCAGCGGTTACACCGCCCCCAATGCCCCCTGCCTCCAGCACGCCTTGTATTGGGATACGGTCATCGTTCCGCCTGTGGACCTCGGCGAGGCCACGGGCATTGATCCCAGCTTTCAGTCGCTGGCCGTGCGCATCAACAACAACCAGTCCCCACAAACCTTACTGGCGGTGGGGTGGATGCTCGCCTCGCCGAACCGCCCCCTGTTGTGGGCGTGTGCCGGCGGCTGCGATCTCCTGGGCAGTTGGGCGGCCGTGGAGCTTAACGGCCCTGTGTTGGGCCAGTGTGGCTTCAGCCCGGACGAATGGCTGATTCTCGAGCTCTTTGACGTCAACGACAATGGCTGGGTTATCGGCGTGGGCAGGTTTGCGGGAGAAAACCACGCGGTTCTTCTGACCCCGCTGGCGAACTGCCCGCCGGGGCAGTGCAAGGGCGACCTCGACGGCGACGGCTCCGTGGGTGTGAAGGACCTGCTTATCCTTTTGGGTGCCTGGGGGCCGTGCCCGGCGCCGCCCGCACCGTGTGATGCGGACCTGGACTGTGACGGCACGGTGGGCGTGCTCGACCTGCTCATCCTGCTGGGAAACTGGGGGCCGTGCGGGGCGCCCATCGCCACCACGCCGCCGCAGAACATCCAGGACTGCATGGATCGCTTCTCCGCCGAATCCGAGGACGAGCTGGCCTTGATCAAGTGCCTGGAAACCGTCTCCCAGTGATCGTGAGGTTCGTTTGAGCTCGACTTTGTTTCCCGGCTGGGGCCCCGCACGGAGGCGGGGCGCCCCTTTCGATAAAAAAATCCCCAGATGGCGCAAGGAACGGCCAAAACCGGCGTATAGAAGGGTCGGGATGGCATGAAGAAGGCATCAAGGCATCGTGGCATGAAGGAAGAAGAACGCGCGAAGTATAAAGCCGCGACCGTTGGTCGCGGAAGGAATGAACAATGAGCGGACGATTCGTATCAAGACTAGGGGTGATAGCGATCATGGGGGGACTACTTGGTGTTGGGGCCGCATCCGCCTCGGCCCAATGTCTGGCAAACGAGATCCAGAAGCTCACGGCTTCAAACGGTTCGCTCGGCGATCATTTTGGAACGTCCGTTTCCATTCTTGGCGAGATGGCGCTCGTGGGGGCGACTGCTGGCAATGGCGCAGAAAATGGAACCGGGGCTGCCTACGTCTATCGATTCGACCCGTTGACCTCGCAATGGAATGAACAGCAGATACTCGCGGCCCTCGATGGGTTCTGGCCGGACGCCTTCGGCATTTCGGTGGCTATTGACCCTGTCGATCCAAATGTGGTCATAGTCGGGGCCTATCTTGATGACGACGCTTGTCCGGAGGATATATTGTGCAACTCCGGCTCGGGCTACATCTTTCGTTTTGACCCCGACACTGCACAGTGGGCCCAGGAGCAGAAGC
>JADFGE010000246.1 GCA_022567855.1 Planctomycetota bacterium
GCGAAATGATCTCCAGCCCGGGACTGAAGGCGGAGCCCGAGGATTTCGGTGTAGAACGCCGCCGCTGTGGCCATGTCCGTTACGAAGATCGTCGGGATGCCTCCCTTGATCATCGCTCGACTCGTAGTCTGTACGCTCATTGATCAATCCGTTCTTGACCGGTGCGATGGGCTTGTCGGGGACGAGGGAGCGGCCGTTCACCCACCAGCGAAACTTCCTACCGCGAGAGGGCCGCGAAACCGCCCTCCTGAGGTCCTGGCGGGCCGGAACCCAAGAAAATTCGGATTTTCGGTGTTCGGCGGGAACATATCCCCCCCGGGGGGATATATTACACCTGGAGATACCCATGCCCGATACCGAAACGACGAAAAAGACCTATTTGTCGGAGGAGACCATCAAAGCCCTTTCCAACGGCCTGAGCCGGATCGAGGGCCACGTTGGCGCAGTCAAGCGAATGGTCCAAGAACGGCGATGCTGCGATGAGATTCTCATGCAGACGGCGGCGGTCAAGGCGGCGCTGAATCGAGTGACGGTAAAGCTCATCGAGGAAGAGTTGCTCAACTGCCTGACAAGTTGCGGTCAGCTCGAAGCGGAGAAGCGTATGAGTTCAGCGATGCAGGCGCTCAGCTCGATGCTCAAGCACTAACGGTTTCATGCGAATCCGACCCAACCAAGGATCGTCAGATCAAGGAGGTTGCCAATGTTTACAGCCGTCGCACCAACTGGGTTTCTATGTTGTTGTGTGATCACGGGTTCAGCCTGCGGCCAGGCATATGCCCAAGATCGCCCGGATTGTCCCGGCAAGATCATTTGTCCGTGGACGGGTGGCTTGGTGCATAACGATCGCTGCCCGGTCGGTGCCGGCGACGCGCTGCCCGTGGCTTCGCCGACCATGATCTCGCAGGAAGCTCAAGCTGAACCGATCTCGCTGAAGAATTCACTTCAGCCTTTACTCGAGTATTTCAACCGTGGCCGAGGCAAGCCGAGATTCGTAGCGCTGCTTTCTTCAACGTGCCCGGCGTGTGTGTTCGGCGCAAAAGCTGTTCGCGAGTCTGTGTTGAACGCGTATCCAGATGCGGAGATTCAAGTCAGCATCGTGTGGATCGACATGCTGCCCAGCGACAACGAAAAGGCTGCGATCAAGTCAGCAACCATCTTCGATGATCCGAGAGTGAAACAGTTCTACGATCCGGATCGCAAGGTCGGCTATGCCATTGCGAAGGACTTGCTGTTCGAGAACACCGGGCCTGCTTGGGATATCTACTTGTACTACGACAAGGATGCGCAGTGGACCGATCAGCCGCCGAAGCCGGTTGATTGGGTACATCAGCTCGGAGGGGGGCGGCGAGCCGACGCAGCGCGTTTTCGTCCGGGTCAGCGACTCGTTGACGCCCTGCGGGAATCCACCGGTAAGATCCTTTCGGGAGAGAAGTCGGTCACCGACGGGATGCTCAAGGATGCCCCAGCGCCGGTGGCGGCGAACGATCGGACAATGTTGCAGGTCAACGGCATGATGTGCCAGGGATGCGTCGATTCCGTGACGAAGGCGCTCGCAGCGCTTGACGGCGTGCGTGATGTCGAGGTGAACCTTCAGAGCAAACTGGCCTGGGTGGTGCTCGATTCGCCCAATGCGGTGAGCGACGATACACTCGTCGATGCCGTGAAGAAGGCCGGGTTCGACGCCGCCATCGTGTCCACACAAACGAACCGCGACGGCGCCGCGACTCGACCGGCCGGAGCAACCTCGCGTCCGGCAGCTCGGCTCAATGCAACATGTCCAATCTCCGGTGCGCTGCTCGGTGCGGATGCCCCAACCTTCTCCTACCAGGGCCGGACCATCGGCATCTGCTGCGCCGACTGTGAAAAGGCGTTCTTGTCGTGGTCAAAGGACAAGCGCGACGCCTACCTCTTTGAGAACCGACAGGCGGTCAATCTTCAGTTCCTGTCGTTCCCAAGCTGCCCGAACACGCCGCAACTGCGTCAACGGCTGATCCAGGCGCTGGCGGAGCTGGGGATTGATCTCAAGGTCACGGAGGTCAACCTGTTGGAGTTGGCGAAGGACGATCCGCGGCTGTGTTATGGATCGCCCACAGTTCTGGTCAACGGAGTTGACCTGATGGGGCGGAGCCCGTCGGATCGGCCGGCGCTGCGCTGCCGGATCTACGCCGACGGAGGGCTACCGAGTCTGGATGAACTGCTCCAGCGGCTGCAAGACTGCTGTTCAACCGCGGATGACAACTGAGAGAGCCATGACCCCCGGCACCCGGAGCGAGTAGATCGTTGAATCTGTAATTCACATCCCACTCGCTCTAAACCATGTCACTCCGATACACTTAGGACCACACACTGGCAGCGGTCTGTAGACATGGTGCACGGTGTGGCATGGGGTAATGCATGGACGTCGCTTCGGATCAGCCAGAGCTTGCACCAAAGACGGTTGTCACCACATTGCTGCTGACCGACCTTGTGGACTCCACAAGCCTGGTCGATCGGCTTGGTGATACCAAGGCAGCCGCGATCTTCAGCCAACAGGATCGGTTGGCCCGCGATTTACTCAAAACCCATGGCGGTCAGGAGATCGACAAGACGGACGGGTTCCTGATGCTGTTCGCCCGGCCGGTTGATGCTGTTCTTTATGCGCTTGCCTACCACGAGCGCTTGGCGAAACTCTCAGAGGAATTGGGAACGAAGCTCCAAGTTCGAACGGGCGTTCACCTCGGCGAGCTGATCGTCCACCGCAACGCTCCGGAGGATGTGGCCCGCGGCGCGAAACCGGTGGAAGTGGAGGGGCTTGCCAAGCCGATGGCTGCTCGCATTATGTCGCTGGCAATGGGCGGTCAGACATTGATCACGCGCAGTGCCTTTGATCTGGCGCGCCGGGGGGTGGTGGGCAGCGACGATGCGCCGGACGACGCGAAGTGGATGGCCCACGGGCCGTACGTGCTCAAAGGATGCGACGAGCCGGTCGAGATCTTCGAGGTCGGCGTCGATGGTTCTGCGCCGCTGTGCGCCCCGCCGGATTCAGCCAAGGCCCGGCGCTCCGTCGCCGCTGGAGACGAGGAAACGCTCGGCTGGCGGCCTGCCGGTGGACTGCCCGTCCCTCAGCGCAAGGGCTGGATTCTCGCGCGCAAGCTCGGCGAAGGCGGCTTCGGCGAAGTCTGGCTGGCTGAACACAAACGAACCAAAGGACGCCGTGTCTTCAAATTCTGTTTCAACGCTGATCGATTGCGATCGTTGAAGCGGGAGCTGACGCTGTTTCGTTTGCTGCGTGATGCGCTGGGTGATCGCAAGGACATCGCTCGGCTGTTTGAAGTGCAACTCGATGAGCCGCCGTTCTTCCTGGAAAGCGAGTTTACGCCCAGTGGAAGTCTGATCGACTGGGCTGAGAGCCAGGGCGGAATCGATCAGGTGCCGTTGCAGACCCGGCTGGATTTGGTGTCACGGACGGCACGGGCCGTCGCCGCGGCCCATTCAGTCGGAATCCTGCACAAGGATGTCAAGCCCGGCAACATCCTGATTTACGAGAATGAGGACGGTCAGCCGCGACCACGCTTGGCGGATTTCGGTATTGGGACACTTACTGATCATGATCAACTGACGGATCGCAACATCACAATGGCTGGGTTCACGTCCGATCATACTACGGATGATTCCAGCTTAGCGACGACACGCATGTATGCGCCGCCGGAGTTGCTGGCGGGCCGGCCGTTCACCGTGCTCGGCGATATCTACGCGCTCGGCGTGTTCCTGTATCAGATGGCGGTGGGGGATCTGGAGCGCCCGCTGGCGCAAGGGTGGGAACGTGACATCGCCGACCCCATCCTGCGTGAAGACATCGCTGTGTGCGTCGAAGGTGATGAAGAGCAGCGCATGGGCAGCGCCCAGGGACTGGCCAAGCGGTTAGAAACGTTGCCCCAGCGCCGACGCGCCGCCCGGCGCAAGCGCCTCTCTCGCCTCGGTGCCGTGGCGGCTGTCGTGCTCGCGGTTCTCCTGGCGATTACTGGAGGGCTTTTACTCCACGAGCGCAACCTCCTCCGGCAGATCACCGAACAATGGCAAAGAGCCGAACTTCGGTTTGCTGACAAATTGTGGCTTGATGGCGACTTTGAAAGTGCCGAGGCCCACTATCAGGCGGTGCTGGAGTATTTCCGTCAACAGTCCGACGATGAATCGCTAGAACTGGCTTATATCTTGCACAGTCTGGGGGCATGCCTGAGGCCCAGGGCAATGTTCGCCGAGGCCGAGCAGAAGTACCGCCACGCACTCGACATTCGACGTCGGCTGGCGATCGGCGAGAACCAGGATTTGATTGCCCAGAGTCTCAACAGTCTGGCATTGTGCTTTCTGGATCAGGACAGGCATGCTGAGGCTGAACCGCTCTTGGACGAATGTTTAGACTTGAGCCAAAGGCTCGGTCTGGACCACAGTCAGCCCTTCTACTATGCCCGGCTCCTGGACAAGCTGGCCATGTGCCTGGCGGCACGGGGTGAGTACGTCAAGGCCGAGCGGCAATTCCTTGAGTCCCTGGCGTTGAAGGAAGCGGAGTTCGGTAACGAGCATTCGTCGGTTGCCAAGACCCGCCATGCGCTCGCCCAGTTGATGTTCAACCAAGGCGATCTGGAGCAGGCGCAACGATGGTGCCGCGAGGCCCTTGAACTGCAAGTAACGTTGCTCCGCGAACAGCACCCGGACATTGCAGACTCCTTGCAGCTGCTCGGTGAGATTCACGTGAAGCGCGGTGAGTTTGGTGAGGCCGAGGTCCAACTGCGCAAGGCCCTTGCCATCCGGGAGAATGAATCCCCTCCGGTTCCGTCACGAATCGCCGAGACACAAAGCGCACTGGGCGGGTGTCTGGTCGGTTTGGGCCGCTATGAACAGGCGGAGCCGTTGCTGGTTGAGAGCTTGCCGATCATTCGCAAACGTTGGGGCGAGCACCAGAAGCACACGTTGGCGGCATTGGACCGCATCATCAGCCTCTACGAGGCGTGGGACAAGCCCCAGAAGGCGGCTCAATTCCGTGCAATTCGAGCCCAAAGCACGAAGCCGTAGAGAAGAGCGTTGGCGACAAAGCCGCGCCATATTG
>JADFGE010000247.1 GCA_022567855.1 Planctomycetota bacterium
TCAGCGAGCGTTCGGCCGAACCCGCGAGACCTGGGGCGAGCGGCACGCCTTGCCGGTCGTGATCGATACCGGGTCCCCATTCGGACAGCGCCCAGCGGTGAGCTCCTGGGAACGGACGGGCTGGCCCATGCGGGCTCTTTATTGCAGTACTTCAGCGCATGAGTTGGCCTATACAACGGACGGTGGCGAGGTTCTTGCCGCCGGCAGCGAAGGAAAAATCGACCAAGGCATTGAATTGAGTCCCGAGCGGTTTGCCGTGTCAACGTCACCGTTGCTCGTCACGACGTGGCGAGCACTACCCCTTCGCCCCCTCTGGCCGGGGTTTGGGGTCAATACGATCATCTACGCGGCGCTGGCGTGGCTGTTCTTCGCCGGCGTGTTCCAATCGGGGCGTTATATTCGGCGCAAGCGTAGACAAGATGAACATACCAACCAATCAGATATGATTGATTCGTGATGCGGCGCATTGTTGTACTCGCCATTCTGATTGTCGTTCTCGCGACGCTGTTGAATCTTGCGATCGCGCTTGGTTTCTGGTGGTTCGGTGAGCGGCCACCGACACCATCCGAAAAGATTGACTCCGGCGACTTTGGTATTGTCGATATGAGACCGCAGGAGGTAGAACTGTGGCGCAATCGGCGTGAACCCGATTGGCCGGACGAACCCCGAGTGGCGACGAGGCACAATTACCTAGGAGTCACGTTCCGTTCGATGCTGTGGCGTGAAAGCGAGTGGTCAGGTCCGATCGAGGACGCTGCTTCCAAAATCACGAAGCTAGACAACTATTCGATCGACGTCCTCGAGTCAGGTTGGCCTTTGCGATGTGTCGCCGGTGAACGCTGGGGCGAATACCACCGCCCATCGGGGCCGATCCAAAGCGCCAGCGGTATGCTCGTAGCGTTCGGCGCTTATTGGCCCAATCGTGTGCTATGGCTTGGCATGATGATCAACGAATTGTTCTATGTGCTGCTGATCGTCTCTACCTTCTTTAGCTGGCGCTACGGCCGTCGCTGGATCCGCCGTAGACGTGGTCGCTGCCCGCGATGCGCTTACGATCTTCGTGGCAATCTCGGGGGCGGTTGTCCGGAATGTGGCTGGCGTCGCGGTGATGGGCACCACGCCTGCGGATATTCATCCGCAGCTGGGAGTGACTGAGGACTACACCTCGCGACGGAAGCGACAAACTGATAGCCGCGGGTGTATACCCGCGGGCGACTTCGCACGATCGCTCACAACGTGGCTAAAACCCGACAGCGCGATACCATGCCCCCGGAATATGGCCAAAGGACAAACTCAACCAAAGACCCTCTACCTCATCGACGGGCATGCGCAGTTCTTTCGCGCCTATCACGCCATTCGCTCCGGCATGACCAGCCCCGTCACCCAGGAGCCGACCAACCTGACCTTCGGGTTCGTCGGCATCCTGCTCAAACTGCTCCGCGATTACAAACCCGATTACCTGGCCGTGGTCATCGACGTCAGCGGCGATCGGGAATCGTTCCGCTCCGAACTCTACCCCGAATACAAAGCCAATCGCGATCCGGTGCCCGACGATTTTCACCCGCAGGTCCAGCGCTGTTTGGAAATCCTTGATCTCATGAACGTGCCCGTGCTCGGCATGGAAGGCGTCGAGGCGGACGATGTCATCGCCACGCTCGTCAAACAACTTCCGCGCGAACACAAAGACCTCAACATTCGCATCATCTCGCGCGATAAGGACCTGTCGCAGCTCATCACCGATCGCGTCGAGCTGTTTGATATCCACAAGGACGAACTCGTTACGCCTGATGTTGTCTTCAAGACTGAAGGCGTGAAGCCCGAGAACGTGCGCGACATACTTGCCCTGATGGGCGATCCAACCGACAACGTGCCGGGCGTTCCGGGGATCGGCCCCAAAACGGCGGCGCAACTCATCCTTCGATACGGCTCCCTCGACGAACTTCTCCAACATCTCGATGAGATCAAAGGTAAACGCCGCGAGAATCTTGAGGCCTCGCGCGAAATACTGGCGCTGAGTACAGCCTTGGTCAGTCTCAAAGACGATCTTGATATTGCGTTGGAACTCAGCACCGCTCAAAACGATCCCTCTAGGATTGCGGTCGATCGACTCGGCGCGCTGTTTCGCGAACTGGGGTTCAATCGGCACCAAACTGATCTGCAACGCTTGGTCGCGAGCGGTGGGGGCGCTTCGGTAAAGGCCGAGCCGGCCGTTGGGTTTGACGAGCAACTGTTTGGCGCACCAAGCGCTGCCGCGCCAAGCACGCCCAGTGGTCAATACGAATCAATTACAACGACCAAGCAGCTCGATGCGTTTCTGAAGCGCGCCGAAAAGGCCGGCGTATTCGCGATTGACACGGAGACCGACAGCCTGTCGACGCGCAGCGCCAACCTGTGCGGCGTATCAATCTCGATCGAACCCGGCACCGGCGTGTACATTCCCACGCGATCACCCGAGCCGAACACTCATCTTGATACTGAGACGGTCGTGAAGCATCTGCGGCCATTGCTCGAAGACGCATCGATCAAGAAGATTGGCCACAACCTCAAGTTTGATATGAACATCTTGCGTCGTCACGGCATTCGCCTGGCCGGCGCATCATTTGACACCATGATCGCCAGTTATGTCATCGACGCTTCACGCTCCAGCCACAAGATGGACGTCCTGGCTTTGGCGCTGCTTGATTACGCGTGTACGCCGATCACCGATCTCATCGGTTCGGGAAAGAAGCAGCGAACCTTCGACACGGTTCCGTTGGAGCAAGCGGTCCCATATGCAGCTGAAGATGCGGATATCACGCTGCGATTGCACAACGTGCTCGCGCCGAAGCTTGAGGCAATGAATCTGCAGGCATTGTTCGATGATCTGGAGATGCCGTTGGTAGAAGTGCTCGCGGAGCTGGAGTGGAACGGCATTCGTATTGACCCGGATGAATTGGATCGCCAGCGAGAGCACTTGGTCGAGCGCATCGACGAGTTACGGCAACAGATCAGCGACGCGGCGCCGCATCCATTCAACCCCGATTCACCCAAGCAAGTCGCCGTAGCCTTGTTCAATAAGGCTGGCTCCGATCCACCCGGGCTTGGTCTGAAAGTAATCAAGCGAGGCAAGACCGGCCCGTCGACGGATCAAGAGGTATTGGAGAAACTCTCGGCCGACCCTGATGTAGAGAGCGATGTTCCGCAACTGATTGTTGCCTATCGGCAGCTGACGAAACTTGTGAACACGTATCTCGTCGCGTTGAAAGAGGCGATCAACCCCGAAACCGGGCGCGTTCATGCCTCGTTCAATCAAACCGTCGCCGTAACCGGCCGGCTCAGTTCATCCGGCCCGAACCTGCAGAACATTCCGATCCGAACGGAAGTGGGGCGGGAGATTCGTCGAGCATTCGTCGCCGCCCCCGGAAATGTGCTCATCAGCGCTGACTATTCGCAGATTGAATTGCGGCTGTTAGCCCATCTTTCCGAGGACGAAACGCTGATCGCGGCTTTTGAGCGCGGCGAGGATATTCATACCACCGTCGCTGCGGATGTATTCGGCGTCAATCCGAATGACGTTACCGCCACGCAGCGCGATTCAGCCAAGATGATCAACTTCGGGATCGTCTACGGCATCACGCCGTTCGGATTATCAAGACGACTTGGAAGCGAAGTGTCAATCGAAGAGGCGGCTGAGATCATCAACGGCTACAAAGCGCGATTCGCGGGCATTGATAAGTTCCTAGAGCGCTGCGTGGATAAGGCGCGAACGCACGGCTACGTCGAAACGATGCGCAAGCGCCGCCGCGCCATCCCGCAGATCGAGGCGAGTAACCCGCAGCAGCGCGCATTGGGTGAACGCATGGCGATTAATAGTGTCGTGCAGGGGAGCGCTGCTGATTTGATCAAGCTGGCGATGATCGACCTGTATCGCCGGCTGCCGGACGCGTTTCCCAACGTGCGGATGCTGCTGCAAATCCACGATGAGCTGGTGTTCGAGGCCCCAGCCGAGCAAGACGCAAAGGTCCAGGCTTTTGTCCAACTGCGGATGGAGTCGGCCATGAAGTTGCGGGTCCCGCTGGTGGTGCAGACCGCGTCTTCCACGAACTGGATCGACGCGAAATGAGGGGTGTTGAGGCATCGAACCGATGGTGATAGAGTATGCCCGTCCGTTGGGACCGGAATTCGGGGCGGTAGCTCAATTGGTTAGAGTACCGGACTGTCGATCCGGTGGTTGCGGGTTCGAGTCCCGTCCGCCCCGCTTTCGCACCCCGCTTCACGCGGGGTTTTCTTTGCGCACAATTGGCGATACTGACGGAGGATTGCGCGCATTACCGACTTGCGTAGTACGCGTCGGTGTCTGTGAACCATCATGCGCCGAGATGACCGCTTCGGCCCCCTGAGCGTTGAGCCAGGTGTTGCACGCCGCGGCGCCCTCGGCGCCGGTCGCGCGGCGTTCATCGACGTCCTCGGTCAATGACGGGAGCGCCTCGAGCGCTCGGGATTGCCAGCCAGTCCGACGTGGGCGTAGCGGTCGATCGTAAGCGTGATCGTTGAATGAGAAGAATAAAGTGTCAGAAGAATAAGAGAAGAATAAGGTTTCAGGATGATGTTCCTGGCCGCAAGGGTTCGAAAAAGTCATCGTGACACCTTGTGCCCTGACACCTTGTGCCCATCAGTCGACGAGGATATCGATGCCCTCGATATTGGCTTTGTCCGGAGAGACGGCCTGTCCATCTATACTGACTGGTACCAACTTCATCGAGACCTCTTCTCCCGACTTCCCTTGTTCCGCGAGCGTCCTGGATATGTCGAGCTCCAGGTCGAATCGTTGGTTGGGGCGTCGCTTCATTTCCATCGGCGCTTCGATGCCCGCGGTCATCCCGAACATGCCGAGCGAACCGGCGAAGCGCGGGTTGCCCAGCGTAGGCGTTTTC
Organism: Planctomycetota bacterium; assembly: GCA_022567855.1. GTDB lineage: Bacteria > Planctomycetota > Phycisphaerae > Phycisphaerales > SM1A02 > JADFNO01. Next base: position 4,914 of record JADFGE010000247.1, read on the forward strand.
ACGGAAGACTCCGGCTCATTGATGAAGACGCGTATTTCCATCGAGCGAACCGGCATCCTGTCGCTCTTCAAGACTAGCTTGGCCGATTTGATCTCCATCTTGAACCAATGCGGATCGAGGCGAAATTTGATGATGTCCCACCAGTTGATCGGTGGGAGGAAGTAGCAG
>JADFGE010000248.1 GCA_022567855.1 Planctomycetota bacterium
GGCGCGGGCGCAGGTCTCGGGCCGCGCGCGGGCCCCACCGCCGGTCCTCGCGCCGGCGCTGACGTAGCCGTTGATTCAAGGTGCAACACGAGCCGTTCGATCTCCATCCCCGCCTCCGACGCAAAGGCATCGATTCGGTTGCCGAAATACCGGTACAACGCCACGCACGGAATCGCCAGGATCAGACCCATCAGCGTCGTGACCAGGGCCAGACTGATATTGCCGGCCAAATCCTCGTGGTTCGGCGTCGCCCCGTGCCGCAGCGCATCGAACGCCCCAATCATTCCCCACACCGTGCCCAGCAGACCCAGCAGCGGTGCGATCGAACCGATGACGCCCAGCGCGTCCGTCGACCGGTACAGCCGAGCGGTCTGATCCTCGCCCGCCTCCTCGATCGCGTTCTTGATCTCGAACACGCCGAACGCTGACTTTTGGAATCGCGTCAATCCCGCCGTGAGGATTCGCGTCAGGTACGAGTCGTTCGCCGGGTCCAGGCAATACTCCAGGCCGCCGGTGACATCCCCGCGCCCCAGCAGTTGATCGATCTGCTCCAGCTGCGCCGGCGGAATCAACGCGCTGCGCCTGATCTGGACCACGTGCATGATGATCAACGCCAAGGCAAAGACGCTCAGGCCAATGATGATGTAGCCGACGACGCCGCCGTTGTTGATCGTCTCCAGCCAGGTCGACCCGGTATCGGCGTCCGCAGCTTGGGCGAGGATGGTCGTGATGAACGTCATGGCGATCCCTTTCGCTGCTGATACACAGGGAGCTTCAGCGACGAAGCGTCCAGAGCGTGAACCGGATGATTGGGCAGCGTTCGGCGAAGCTCAACCCGCAGCGACGCAGCCCCCTCGCTGTCTCCGGTCGCCTCCAAGGCCTTGGCCGCATAGGTCAGGGCGAGCCCGGTCAGGTACGGCTGACTGTTTGCGAAACGAGCCGGCACATGAAGAAGGCTAACGATGCCCTGCTGTTGCCGACCGAGGCCCGTCTCACCCACCAGCGACAACCCGATGTGGAGCCGCGACCAGGCCTGGGCCCATGCCGGCCGCTCGGCCATGCGGCGCGCCAGGTCGATCCGAGCCGTTTGGCGTTCGTCGGCATCAACAGCGCCGCACGCGACAACTCGGCTGAGCAACTTCACCCCCCGATGTTCCGGCCACGCCGGCGAAACCGCTTGCGGATCCGATTCGCCGAGCGTGTGTTGGACGGCCTTTCGATACAACGAAGCGATAGCGGCGACAATCTCGTCGCCCTGCGCATCATATTCGCCCAGGTCATGTTGCAGCTTGGCCAGAAGCGGCGAGGGCAGCCATGCCGGCGCGAGCAGCGGACACAGCGACATCGACTCGTCGATCACGGCCGGCAGGTTGGCATAGCTGTCGGTGGTCACATCCGCCCGGCGCAGCCGCGCCGTCTCCAACGCAGGGATGACCGCCCTCACATGATCGCCGCGAGCCAGTCGGCACCGCAGCAAACCTTCAGCCACGACCAGCGCCGTCTCGTGCGTCTTCCCGCGATAGTGCTCGAACAGTCGCTCCAAGATCGGCTCAGCCAGGGTGGTGTCATGTCGTTCGACCCGGCTTCGCGCCCGCCACAAGCGCGTGGCCCTTTCCATTTGCCCGGCCAACCGTGGGTCTTGATCCTCCGCTTCGACACGTCGCACCCGATCCCACGGGACGAAGTGGAACGCGCCCAGGTCGCTGCGCACGGTGACGCCCGCATCGTCGATCCTGGTGATCTCGCCGTCCACCGGCGGCACGCTACCGCGCCGCTCAACCAGGTCGGCCCGGGTCGAGGCGGCGATCAACAGCACAAGGTACAGTGCGATTCGCATCGGCATACGTTACCCGCCACCTGACGTAACGAAACGATACACACCGCCGGATTGACGGGCGATCTCGCGCAGGAGATCCTGACTCGTCGGGTCGCCGAACGCGATCGTGTTGATGACGACGCGCCGGCCGCGGCTGGTGTGTGCCGCCACCTCGTCGGCGCTGAAGTTGGTGATCTGCCCATCGGTCATGAAAAAGATCACATCGGGCCGCTCTTTGAGCGAGAAAACCAGCTCGAAAGCCGACCGTGGTTGCGTCCCGCCTCCCGGGTCGACCTGGCCCAGCCATCGGATGAAGTGGCGCACGGTACTGGGCCGAGCGCGGTTCCAGTCGTCTTGCATGGGCGGCACCGTCGCCCCGGACGAGAAGAGCACGATGTAAAAGTACGCATAGTCCGGAAGCTCGCTGATCGATCGTGAAAGCTCGCGCATGGCGATGTGGATCTTTCGCGCCTGCCCCATGGACCCCGAGACATCCACAATGTAGGCGAAGCGCGTCCCGCGCGAGCTCACGCCGAAGAAGCTCGTCCCCGCCCCGCCGCCGCCCAACGCTTCTCCGCCCGTGCCGTCGCCTGATCCGCCCAGGGTCGGCATCGCCCCCGCCGAAGAAATCTCCAGATTCGCCGCCGAGACGTCCGCCGGAAGATCAGCCGTCGGAACCTCGTGGGGCAGGTCGTCAAGCTCGGCGGTCAGCTCGCCCAGCAGATCGTCGAACTCGATTTTCTCCGGCTGGATGAGCTCCTGCTCGTGAAGGGTGGCGAACTCGATGGCCACCGGCGGCGATGATCCACCTCCGGACAGCCCTCGATTGAGCAGGTCCAGATAGGCCAACAAACCCAGATGCACGGCCAGCGACACCGCCACCCCCACCAACAGGAGGTTGCGGCGACGCTTGCGAATGAGCGCCTCGCGCTGCGCCTGAAGCTCGGCGATCGTCTGGGCGAGGTCAACCACCTTGGCTTGAAGCGTGGCAACCTGGCTGGGGCTATCGGCTCGGTCGTTCACCAGTGGACCATACGAAGCGGGTTTCGGCCGGTTTCGCCCGTTGTGGGCGCCCGTGGTGACATGATAGGAGCGCAGCCGTCTCTCCACAGGCGAGTCGCCGGGGCGACATCGGCCGCCGAACCGGCTCGGCTTGACCCCACCCCCGCCACGCGGTCCAATTCGCTGCCCGGATGACCCTAGGGAGACCTCATGGAAGATGTGCCTCGGCACCCCTATCGCCGCGTGATCCTCAAGATCAGCGGTGAGAGCTTTGCGAAACCCGGCGAGCACGGTATCGACCCCGCCGAGCTCGCGGCGATCGCTCAGGAGATTGCCACCGCTGCCTCGGGCGAAACTCAGGTCGCAGTCGTGGTTGGCGGCGGCAACATCATTCGCGGCGCGACCCTCGCCCAGCCCGGCCGGATCGACCAGTCCACCGCCGACTACATGGGCATGCTCGCCACGGTAATCAACGGGATGGCCCTGCGCGAGGCGCTGGCCGGCCTCGGTCAGGATTGCCGGCTGATGACCGCGATCGACATCCCGGCTGTGGGCGAGCGCTTCATTCGCGCCCGCGCCCTTCGACACTTTGAGAAAGGTCGAACGCTGGTGCTCGCCGCCGGCACCGGCAACCCGTTCTTCACGACGGACACCTGCGCGGCCTTGCGCGGGGCGGAGCTCAATGCCGACGTATTGCTCAAAGCGACGAAGGTTGACGGCGTATACACCGCCGACCCGAAGCAAGATCCCACCGCCACCCGCTACGAGACGCTCACCTTCTCCGAAGCCGTAGCGAAGCAGCTGCGCGTCATGGACCTGACCGCGCTGACGATGTGTATGGAGCACAACCTGCCCGTCGTCGTGTTCGATTTCAAGACCCCGGGCAACATCCAGCGCGTCGTCGCCGGCGAACGGATCGGCACCCTTGTGACGAACTGACCCCTCGCCACTCTTGCCACGCCTATCATGCCCACCCCATCGAGCCGCCATCGCGACGAAAGAGCACGGTCATGAACGTTGACCAAATCATTCGACAATGTCAAGAGCGCATGGACAAGTCCGTGCAGTATTACCAACGCGAGCTGCGCGGACTCCGAACCGGTCGCGCCACCACGGCGTTGATCGACTTCGTCAAGGTCGATTACTACGGCAGCCCCACCGAGCTGCGCGAACTCGCCGCGGTCAGTGTCCCCGAGCCCACCATGCTGCTCGTCAAACCCTTCGACCCCGGCGTCAAAGCCGAGATCGTCAAGGCGATCGAGACGGCTGATCTCGGGTTGAACCCGACCGCGGACGGTCCCTCGATTCGGATCACGGTTCCGTCGCCCTCAGCCGAGCGCCGACAACAGCTCGTGAATCAAGTGAAGAAGATGGCTGAAGACGCGCGGGTGGCCGTTCGCAACGAGCGCCGAGACGCCAACAAGCACGTCGATCAGCTCGTCAAGGACAAGACGACCGACGTTTCCGAAGATGCGGGCAAGGGCGCTAAACACGAGGTCGAAGAACACACCAAGAAGCACATCGCCCGGATTGACGAGGTCTGTCAGAAAAAGGTAACCGAGGTCCAGACCGTCTGATCCAGCGCGGAGGCCGCCTTCCAATCCCCCGCCGGCTTAATGCACGGTATGATGATCGAAGGAGGAGGCGCATCATGTTCATAACTGCGCTGGTTGCCGTCATCGCCGCTAATCCGCCTGTCGTGATCATCGATCGCGACAACGTCCAGATCGGCGAATCCTGCATCGTCGAGATTCGCGCGGATTTGATCCAAGACAAAGATAACAACGGTGTGATCCACGTTGTCGCGGACGGCATCACGATCGAGTTCTCCGACGAGCATCGCGAACTGATCGCCGTCGCCAAAGGCACGCCCTGGGACACCATGACCGGGATCGGGATTCGCATCGACGGCCACCGCAACGTCACCATCCGTAACGCACACGTCCATCGGTACAAGGTTGGCATCTACGCGACGAACGCTGCGGGTCTTGTCCTTGAGAACTGCGATCTGGCCGACGGATATCAACACCGCTTGAAATCGACGCCACGTGCGGAGGACAGCAGCGATTGGCTCTGGCCGCATCGCAATGACAACAACGAGTGGATGACCAACTACGGCGCGGGGATATACGTTGAGGACTCCGACGGTATCACGATCCGCAATTGCTTCGCTCGGCGACGCCAAAACGGCATCATCCTCGACCGCGTCAATGATTCGGCTGTGTACGACAACGATTGCTCGTTCCTTTCGGGATG
>JADFGE010000249.1 GCA_022567855.1 Planctomycetota bacterium
CGAGACGATGAGAAGTCGCGATTGGGCCTGGGCGGATCAGGCTATCTCCGGGTGAGGTTGAGAACCCTCGCCTAGCCGGTATACTTCCCGGTTCGCCATCGCCAGGCACGGTTGCGCATCGGTCGACGCGACTGGACTTCGGCGGTGGATCCGCCACCGGCCGCGGTCTTGTCCGCCGCTGCCGATGGTCCATTCAGCGGGGCTGAGGTCGGGCTGGGATCTTTGGCGCCTCCGACAACGAGGGGGCGGGAGTTGTATACGGACGCACGTGGTTTTGAGGGTGATCGGAGGCTCTCGGCCGAACGGATGGAACAACGAGCACGCCTCCTATGGCCAAAGAGGAAAAGATCAGTCTGGAAGGCGAGGTGACGGAGGCTTTGCCGGACGCTCGCTTCAAGGTGAAGCTTGAGAACGACCACGAGATCCTCGCCTACGTCAGCGGCAGGATGCGCAAGTTCTTTATCCGCATATTGCCCGGCGACCGAGTGACGGTGGAGCTGAGCGCCTACGACATGACGAAGGGACGAATCACGTACCGCCACTAATCTGATCTGAACGACCGCGAGGTCTGGAACTCAAGAACCGAAACTCAACAAACCCAACGCGTACTGAAACATGAAAGTTCAAAGTAGTATCAAGCGGCGCACCAAGGATTGCCAGATCGTCATTCGCAAAGGCAAGCGGTACGTCATCAACAAGAAGAATCCGCGCCTCAAGCAGAGGCAGGGATAGGGAGCCGCAACCGCCCCTGTGCCAGGGGAGCGGGCGGCGCGAAAGCCGTATCCACTGCCGCCCACCCGTTCGGAGCTGAGCTGTGCCACGTATCGCTGGTATCGACATTCCCGAAAAGAAGAAGATCCGCTATGCGATGCGGTACATCTACGGCATTGGCCCGAAGGGGTCCGACGACATCCTGTCTGAAGCGGAAATCGACGGCGACAAACGGGCCCATGAGCTGACCGACCAGGAGGTGTCGCAGATCGCCACAATCATTGACGGCGCGTACATCGTCGAAGGCGCGCTGCGACGCCAAGTTCAACAGCATATTCAGCGGCTCAGGGAGATCCGTTGTTACCGTGGGGACCGGCACCGCAGAGGATTGCCGGTTCGAGGCCAACGCACCAAGTGCAACGCCCGCACCCGCAAAGGCCGTAAGAAGACCGTCGCCGGAAAGAAGGGAGTCAAGGGTCACTAGCGGCCGGAGTTGACCGGTGCCGGTTTCGCCCGGGGCTCGGTCCATCGCTGAGCCGGCTCTAAGAGATCACGAGGCGCCTGACGAAGCGGAACAAGTACCGCGGACAACGAAAGAGGTTCTCAGTCCATATGGCCAAGAAGAAGAAGAAAATCCGAAGGAGCGTCATCAAGGGCATCGCCCACATCAAGGCGACGTTCAACAACACCATGATCACGATCACCGACGTGAACGGCGAAACGTTGTGTTGGGATTCCGCCGGGACGGTGGGGTTCAAGGGTGCTCGCAAGGCGACGCCGTTTGCGGCCAGCCGCGCAGCCGAGAAGGTCGCGATCAAGGCGAAGCGGATGGGAATGCGGGAGATCGAGGTGCATGTGCGGGGACCGGGCTCGGGTCGTGAGCCGGCCGTCACGTCGCTCAAGGCAAACGGGCTGGCTATCTCCGCCGTCGAGGACCACACGCCGATCCCTCACAACGGCTGCCGGCCGCGAAAGAGAAGGCGAGTGTAAAAAGAAGGCCCCGATGGAATCGGGATCTCCGCTACGCTTCGACATCAGAAAGAAGGCATCAAGGGATGAGAATAAGAACAAGAAACTGATAACTGATAACTGATAACTGATAACTGACAACTAACAACTAATAACCAACAACTGTTTTTCCCGCGTGAAAGAAAGATCGACCGGGTCGATCAGCAGGTCCGAGTCAGCATCTGATACCGCGCGGGTTCCTGGAGTTCAGGGTACTGCTGAGTTTTTTTGGGAATCGAATCATGCATGTTCGATGGCGAGGACTGGAGCTTCCAGCTCGGGTCCAAATTGATGACGCGTCAGCGACCGATACCTTCGCGCGGTTCATAGTCGAGCCGTTCGAGCGGGGCTTCGGCACGACTGTGGGCAACAGCCTGCGCCGGATCCTCCTTTCCAGCATTGAAGGGGCGGCCGTGGTCAGCGCTCGGATTCAAGGCGTTGAACACGAGTTTTCCACCATGCCCGGAGTGCTGGAGGATGTCGTGGACATCATCCTAAACATGAAGGGGCTGGTCCTGAGCCTCGACAGCGATGAGCCCAAGACGCTGCGGTTGGCCGCGACCGGGCCGGGCGACGTCACGGCTGATCTCATCGAGGCCGATACTGCGGTCACGATTCACGATCCGGAGTACGTCATCGCCACGTTGACGGACGAAGTCGATTTCGAGGCGACGATGACCGTCGCGAACGGCCGGGGGTATCAACCCGCTACTGAGCAATACGTAAATCGCGACGAGCAGGAGATCGGATTGATCGCGATCGATGCGATCTTCAGCCCGGTGCAGCGCGTCCGGTATCGGGTCGAAGATACTCGCATCGGCCAGAAGACGAACTACGACCGGCTGACGATGGACATCTGGACCGACGGGACGATCGTACCGGAACTGGCCCTGGTCGAAGCGGCCAAGATTCTGCGCAAGCACCTGAACCCGTTCGTGCAGTACTTCCAGTTGGGGGCGGAGCGGGTTTCGCTCGAGGCGAATGTCGCGGCTACCGTCGACGACGAGCTGATCCGCAAGCTCGGCATGCCGATCGCCGAGCTCGATCTGTCCGTTCGGGCCGGCAACTGTCTTGAGTCAGCCGAGATTCGGACCGTGGGAGAGCTGGTGCAGAAGGACGAAGGCGAGCTGCTCACCGTGCGCAGCTTCGGCAAGACATCACTGCGGGAGGTCAAGCGCAAGCTTGACGAACTCGGTCTGAGCCTTGGCATCACCTTGCCTGAAGGATTCGAGCAGCCTGCGAGTATCTAGCGCGCCGGCGGTCGGCGGACCGCGCCGAGGCGACAAGGAGAGGTTCCCATGCGTCACCGCGTGTACGGCAAACATCTCAGCCGCGACGACGATCATCGTCGAGCGATGATCCGTAACCTTGCCGCGGGTCTGTTCGAGCACGGGAAGATCGAAACGACGTTGCCCAAGGCCAAGGCCGTGCAGCCGTTCATCGAGAAGATCATCACCATCGCCAAAAAAGGGACGTACCGGGCTCGTCGTCGCATCGAAGCTAAGATCAACGATCGAGCCATTCACTCTTGGGTCGCTGATCCCAATGTCCCGGATGCCCGAAAGGACAACCCGTACTTCGACCTCCCCGATCAGAGCGACATCGAGTTCAACCGGTACGGCGAGGTGCGCAAAGCGCCGCGGCTCGTGCAGCACATCTTGACGAAGGTTGCGCCGCTGTTCGCAGACCGCGACGGCGGGTACACGCGGATCGTCAAGCTTTCCAAGCACCGCTTGGGGGATGGGACTGATCTCGTGCTGCTGCAACTGGTCGGTCGCGAGGAAGGCCCGCAAATCGGGGGCGGACGGTCGCGCCGCCGCGAGCAGGCCGACCGGCGCACTGCCTACTACGCGAAGCTCCGCAAGGGAAGCCGTGGCGACGCGGACTCCACTGAGGAGGCGGAGGCAGTGACCGACGCGGCGACGACTAAGAGTGATGAGCCGGCGACGGCTACCGTGGTGGCGGAACCTGAGCCCGATGACGCCACGGGGGCCGACGATCAGGCCACCGCAGATCAAGGCGACGAACAGCAAAAATCCGACGCGGGCGATTGATCGGTCCGGTCGAGGTTGACGAGATTCCACGGCCGTCCACCTGGGCGGCCGTTGTCGTGCTTGGGGGATAACCTGATTTGCCGCTACACTCCGCCCTGTGCTCAATGAGCTCGATCAACTTGAGACACAAGCCATCGGCGAGCTGGAGGCGGTAGGCGACGCCCAGGCCCTGGAAGCGTGGCGCGTCAAATACCTCGGCACCAAGGGCCGGCTCAAGGCGATCATGCCGCGCATAAAGGATGTCTCGGCATCGGAGAAACCCGCGGTCGGCAAACGGCTCAACGTCCTCAAGCAGCGGCTGGGGGCAGCGTTCGACGAGAAAACGGCGATCATCGAGCGTCAATCCGGTCGCCAGGCCGGGCCGATGATCGACGTGACTGAGCCCGGTCTACTCTGCGGTCAAGGTCGACGCCATGTGATCACGCGCACCATTGATGAGATCACCGAGGTCTTCGCCCGGATGGGCTTTTCGGTCGTCTACGGCCCGGAGGTCGAGGACGAGTGGCACAACTTCGACGCCCTGAACATTCCCAAGGACCACCCCGCGCGTGATCCGATTGACAATTTCTATCTTGAGCGTCCCGATCCAGCCTCAGCCCCAGCTCGCCCCGGCGGGGGGCTCATGTTGCGAAGTCAGACTTCAACCGTGCAGATACGCACCATGGCGAAGGTCAAGCCGCCGCTGAAGGTGATCTCGGTCGGGCGCGTGTATCGCCCCGATACGCACGACGCTACCCACTACAGCATGTTCCACCAGGTTGAGGGTCTGTACGTTGATCACAATGTGACGATGGTCGATCTCAAGACGACACTGTTTCAATTTGCCCGCGCGTACTTCGGTCCCGAGGCCGAGGTGCGCATGCGGCCGAGCTTCTTCCCCTTCACCGAGCCCTCAGCCGAGGTGGATATGAAGATGAAGGTCAAGGGTCAATGGCAATGGGTGGAGCTCGGCGGCTGCGGGATGGTCGATCCCAACGTGTACGAAGCGGTCGGATACGATCCCGAAGAATGGACCGGTTTTGCGTTCGGGCTGGGGATCGAACGGATCGCGATGCGGAAGTACGGCATTGCGGACATCCGCTGGCTGTTCGAGAACGACGCGCGCGTCCTACGTCAATTCTGAGCCGTCGTAGGGTGTTTGGTTGACAGGGACCGGATAGGGTGGCGAGGGGGACGAGATGAATGGGGCCGAACACATGAACGAAGGCGAAACATACGGGCGCGAGGCGCAGGCGCCGGAACAGTCAGCACCGTTTACACCACCAACGC
>JADFGE010000250.1 GCA_022567855.1 Planctomycetota bacterium
GGTGTCCACGAAAGACTACCCAGAGCGCGAGGCGGGTCTATCACCGACGAGGCCAATTGCATAGTTCTTTGCCACTGTTGTCACCAATGGATTCATGAACACCCAAGGCTGGCGACCGAGGAGGGATGGTTATCTCACCGTTCAGTAGGGCAGGAAGCGTGAGCGCTATGCCAGAGGGGAAATAAGTTGGGCTTCTTCACCCAGGTGTTGAGCTGCCGCGCGGCCATACAAACATTGAGAGCGTCCCTAGACCGGGATGAACCTGGTTGGACGGAGGCGACGTTCTACTGCCGGTGCTGTAGGGATGACCATACCTTGGTCGCCGACAGCAAGCAGCTCCAACTCACACCAGGCGCCACCGCGGCTACACCGGCGAAGCATTCGGGGTTGCCACCTCTGAAGCCCGGCGTTCCGGAAGGATATGGCCGATGGCACGAGACGGCCAGCGCCCAGATGGCGGCGCCCTGCGCTTGGGAGACTTGCCGGACCCCTGTGCATGTCCACCAGGACGCCATGGGCCCTGTGAAGTCGGGCCATGCCGGCCAGGGTTATCTGGTGCAGCGCTGCCCGGCCTGCCACCGGTACAACGCTGTCCATCCCACCTACGGGAAGAGCGGCATCCGCACTTCGATGTTGGAAGGAGACACCCCGGTGATGCAGATGACGATGGGGAGGATGGGATGAGTAAGCCCATCGAGTTTACGGCTGACGAAGTAGCCCTGTGCCCCAACGGGTGCGGCCCAATGTTGATGGTGACCGACGCTGATGTTGAACGCAACAGGTTTTTGGTGCGGGAAGCCCGCGCTTTCTGTCGCAGGTGTCGCCACACGATGATGGTTGCCGACGAAAGGGGGCCGGAATGTTCAAACGATTCTGGCATTGCGTTCTCACTAGTTGGTTCCAATTGACCACGGTGAACAACATAGACGGGAGGTAATGATGCCAAAGCCGAAACGCACCCGTGGAACGAACCCCCGGAGTGGCCCCGCCTCAACGGCCACGGGCGTCAAACGGTCGCCTGGCGGTTGGACGCTCCCGGCTGGTATACTTTTGTAGCGACAATCATCGAGTGGGCGAGCCTGTCTGAAGCCGGCGTCGTGATGTCTCGGCGTCGCCGTTGACGCCGTGCCGGCTTGAGGCTCCACCCTTCGCCGCCGCTGAAGCCGCCACGCCAAGCGATGCAATGGCCGCCAAGCAATCTCCATTGACGATCGGGCAGATCCTCGCCTGGGCCGACGCCCATTTGTCCCGCACCGGGACGTGGCCCATCTCGCGCTCCGGTCCGGTCTACGATCAGCCGGGCCGAACCTGGGAGGGCGTGAACTCGGCGCTGGCCAAGGGCGGATGCGGACTGCCCGGCGGAGATTCGTTGGCGCGGGTCCTGGATCGACGGCGCGGCGTGAAGTACACGCGGCGCTCATGGCCGGAGCTGTCCAGACCGAAAATCCTCGCGTGGGCTGACTATCACCACCAATGCACGGGTCGATGGCCGGACCGTGACTCGGGACCGGTGCGCGGCGCCGCGGGGATATCCTGGGTCACGGTGGATCGGTATCTCAAGCAAGGCAACAAGACGCTGCCCGGCGGATCATCTTTGGCCAAACTGCTGCGCGACGGGCGAAACGTCTGGGACGGGCGAGGCAAGCCGCGCCTCACCGCCAACCTCATCCGCAAGTGGGCCAAGGAGCATCACGACGCCACGGGACGCTGGCCGGTCACCATGTCCGGCAAGTTGTATGACAGGCCTAATGAAGATTGGGCGGCCATCGACATGGCCCTTCGCCACGGAAGGCGCGGACTGACCGGCGGGACCTCGTTGTCCCGGCTGCTGACTGAGCACTTCGGGGCTGGATACAACCCCCAACTCGGGCAACTGACGATTGAGAAGATCCTGGGCTGGGCCGACGCGCACCACGAGCGAACGAAGCGATGGCCGAGCCGCAAGGCCGGTGCAATTCTCGGGGCGCCGGGGGCCGCGACCTGGGGCGCGATCGACAGCCGGCTACGACTCGGCGGCCGAGGCCTTCGCGGCGGCACGACGTTGGCGAAGCTCCTGGACGAGCAGCGCCGACAGCCGCAGGCAATTCGGTGACCGCGGCCGCCATGAGTCACCGACACCGGAGCCGATCGCCCATATTCAGCCCAATATCACCCTCGAATCAGCCGATACCAGCCAAGCGCGATCCGACTGGATCGTGGCCGCTCAATCCAAGACATGATCGAGGGTCCAGGCCATGCATATTTCGTCGATCCAGCCTCGCCAACCCGTCTTCTCGACCAGCCATCTTGAGAAACCGGTTCCGCTGGACAAATCAGCGGATAAGAAAGTAGACAGCGACGATGATAAGTCGGGGTCCGTAAAGACCGATAAGGTTCCCGGCGTAATTCGCCTGCTCGAAGCGGGGCACTTCAAAGGGGTCGCCGACGTCCGCCTGCGGATCAACTTCCACGATCAGTTGGAGCAGCGCGCCGCGGACAAAGCCGCGGACACCCTCCGGAGGGGCGCTGACGAGTTGGTGAAGACGACCGCGAGCAAGACCGACGAGGTCCTTACGTCTTTCGCCACTGACGAAGTGTCACGCGAAGCAGTTCAAGCATCGCTCGACGAGTTCTCCGAGTCCGTTGATACCACCCTCGCCACGGCATTGAAGGCCGACGACTTGGATCTCGATGCGATCACGTCCGATCTCCGCGCCGCCTTTGACGATCTGGTGGGCGGCCTCCGTGATCTGTTCGGGCCGGTCGAAGTGGATACGTTTGGCCCAGACACGCTCGTGTCCGTCGCGCCGACGGCCGGCGATCCGCCTGCGATTGACGCGTTCGAAGCCGCCCTGACCGAACTGACTGACGCATTTGACCTGGCGTTGAGCAGCCTGATCGAATCGGTCGAATCGAGCGTGTATCTGCCTGATCCATCGCCCGCGCCGGGCAATGGCTCAGCCTACGACAAGTTCCTCGCGATCTACCACAACTTGGGCTCGGGCGCCTCGCAGCTTGACACCGTCGCCTAAGCACGCCATCTTGCGTCGTGCGAGCTTGATCGTGCTTCTGCGTCACATCGAAACGCTGGGAGACCCCCGATGAAACCGCTGATGAAACAGCTTCTGAATACCGTTGTCTTGTCGTTGCTCGTTTGTATCGTGGTGATCGGGTGCAAGAGCGCGGGCGTTACGATCGGCAAGTCCAGCGGGCCTTCGCCCGGCGTCCGCGGTGGACCGCCGCCACACGCTCCCGCCCACGGTTACCGCAGGAAATTCGGATACCACTACTATCCGGATCAGAACGTGTACTACGCACGAGATCGCGGCACGTACTTCTGGCTTCAAGGCGAGACCTGGAAGGTGGGCGTTGAACTGCCGAGCCATATCGCGCTGAATCTGGGCGGTCACGTTTCGATCGAGCTCGACACCCAAACGCCCTACGAGCAGCACCAGGCCGTGGCCAAGAAACACCCGGGTAAGGGCCGAGGCAAAGGCAAAGGTCGCGGCCGAGGCCGAGGCAACAGCGGCCGAAGATGAACAACTGATCCGCACCACGACCCCCACCGATCCCAATAGCGCCACCGACGCCCACGGATACCAATCCGTGGGTTTCTCTCTGCCCTCACGGTCGCCTCCGCTTCCCCTCGATCACCATCACGCTGGATCGCCGGTTTCGGTCGGATCATTCCGCTTGGGAAGGCTGGGCGCTGCTGAAAGCCCTTGAAATCCGGAGTGGGGGCGGACCCGCCAAGGCGACGTATTGGATGCTCTATGAGTAGGCCCCAGACAGACCGGAGAGGTCCGCTTGGCCGCCCGGGCGGATGGACGCATGATCAACAGACAATCAAAGAACAGAGTCTATCGTCAGGGCTTCACGCTCATTGAGATTCTCATTGTCGTGGTGATCCTTGGCATACTTGCCTCTATTGTGATTGCGCAGTTTCGCAACGCCAGTGACGACGCGGTGAGAGCAACGTTTCTCACCAACGGCAAAACGTTCGTCGAGGCGGCGATGAGATTCCGGCTGTATACCGGCCAGTACCTGGAGGATTCTAGCTCGGGCGCCTTGCCGGCCGGCTTCGAGCAATACGTGCAGCCGGAGAACTGGGTCGGCGGCACGCCGATCGGCGGCGTGTGGGACGCCGAGCTCAATTCCTTTGGCATCACTTCTGCACTAGGCGTGCATTTCAACGGATCCGGAGCCACCCGCGATGACGCCTATATGGTTCAGCTCGACACTGCCGTCGACGACGGCGACCTCGCGACCGGCGGCTTCCGAAAAATCGCCGGCGATCGGTATTACTTCATCATCGTCGACTAACCCGATTGATGGGGATTCGCTAGCCTCTGCGGCGGGTCCACACGGCTGCACCTTCGGAGCCGTGGTCGGCGATGTAACTCAGCGCGTTGGTGAAGTGTTGTTGATCGCCGATGGGTGCGAAGTCGGGGCTGGCCGCCCAGAGGCCGCCGGGTTGGCAGATGGACGTGTAGCACAAAGCCCGGGGACTCCCGTCCCCGGGAACGATGAGGTCCGTAACGTAACGCTTGACCGTGTGTGATGTGAAGCTCAGTGATTTACCGACCAAGTAGCGCGGCCGTGCGTCCAACCCGTCTTTGCGCTGATGCGCATCACAAAGCCCAGCCACTCCCGTGGCCGGGATGTTCTCCCCAAATTGCGCCAGTACATGCGCGTGTTTTGCGGCCACGGCAATAATCGCGATGGTAACGCCGTAGTGTTGCAGCGCATCGCGCAGGGTTTTCATCACCGTCGCGCGAATCTCAGCCGGGAGGACGATCGGCCGGCGCTTCATGCTCTTGGTTGCCGCGCGATGAAGGGTGTCGTATTTGCCCGGCGGTGGGGGGTTCGTGTAATCGCCGTCAACGTGCTCACGATGATGGCGACTTCGCCAACCGCGCCCGTCGCCGGGCAGCCACGCGCCGTAGGTGCTCACCGTCACGTGATACCAGTCGTTCCACGGTCCGGATGATGGCATGTTGGGATTGTCTGGCCAAGGACCATGAGTTGCAAACTC
>JADFGE010000251.1 GCA_022567855.1 Planctomycetota bacterium
TTTGCGGTTGTGGGTGAGACGCGAGGCGAGCAAACATTGGGTATTGACGGATTGGAGTGTGCCTGGACGGTTGATGAGATATCGGGGGCGTGGTTGGGAACGCTCGATTGGTGACGTGCCACGGCGTCCGGGGGCCGCCCGCTAAACGTGGGCGCGACAGGTTGGCGCCGATCGCAACGTTTAGCGGCGGGGCCCCGCCCCGCGCGTTCTTTGTATGTATGATGCGTTGCGATGATCTGTGCCTATCACGCTATCTTCTGTGCGTATGGATTCTGGTTGCCCAACGATCCGCGCGGATCGTGGTCGGATTGGGTTCGTTCCTGGGAATTATTTCGTTACGGGCGAGCAACGAAGGTCGCAACCCGACGATCGGTCGCCGGCGTTCCCCACGATGACCGGCAACGTTCTGCTGCCAAGAGTGCGCTGCGGTACAGGTCTGTCGTTTTTACCGGCCGGCAGGGGCTGTCCGTCGCCAACGGATTTCGCCAGGCCGTTGAGGACGCAAATTACTCCATTCATGCCTGCGCAATTTTACCGCAGCATATTCACGCCGTGATCGGCCGCGACGGTCGATCGGTCGAGCAGATCGTGTCTCATCTAAAACGTGCAGCCTCACGCAGGTTACGCGAGGACGGAATACACCCGCATCAAGATCATGGCGGGAAGGACGGAACGCGTCCTTCCCCCTGGGCACGCAAATGCTGGAAGGTATTCATCGATCATGACTGCGACCTCGACCGGGCTATTTCGTACGTTCAGCAGAACCCGATCAAGGAAGGACTTCGCGCCCAAACATGGTCGTTTGTTACCTCACGGCGTCCGGAGGCCGCCCGCTAAACGTGGGTGCGATGGATGCGTGTCGTTTTCAACGTTTAGCGGCGGGGGCCCCGCCCCGCGCGTTCGACCGTAGGCGGCGTGTACCGCCGTCACGGCGTCCGGGGGCCGCCCGCTAAACGTGGGCGCGACAGGTTGGCGCCGATCCAAGCGTTTAGCGGTGGGGCCCCGCCCCGCGCGTTGTGCGCGCAGATGTCCGAACGCGCCTAGACTTCCATCATTCGTGCCAAATGCCTAATGCCTTGATCATCACGACGGCCGGGATCAACTGCGACCGCGAGTTGGCGCACGCCTTCACGTTGGCGGGCGCGCGAGTCGAATCGATTCACCTCAATCGTCTGTTGGATGATCCAGCCCTCATCGATCGATTTCAACTGATCGGCCTTCCCGGCGGATTCAGCTACGGCGACGCGATCGCAGCGGGTCGCATCATGGCGGCGCTGATGCGGCAGCGGTTGTACCCCGCTCTCGTGCGAGCGGTCGAGCGCGGCGTCCCCATTATCGCGCCGTGTAACGGGTTTCAGATTGCGGTGCAGATCGGATTATTGCCTGGACCTGCTCCCGGTGAACCGTGGCCGGAGACGGCGCCGAAGCCGAGCATTGCCCTGGCGCAAAACGCCTCGGCGCGGTTCGTTGATCGATGGTGTCGGGTTGAGCTGCCCGCGGAGAGTCGCTGTGTGTGGACGCACCGGCTCGAGCCCGCCGACGAAACACGCCTGCTGCCGGTCGCGCACGGCGAGGGTCGATTCATCGGAGAGTCTGATACGTTGATCCAACGGCTCGCAGATGCCGGGCAGATCGCGGTGCGCTTCGCGCCGGACGACAACCCCAATGGCTCAGCGGGTGACATCGCCGGGATCTGCGATGCATCGGGTCTGGTGCTCGGGCTGATGCCGCACCCCGAGCGTTACACACGGTGGACGCACCATCCGCGCTGGACACGGCTGGCACAGTCAAAGCTCGACGAAAAGCCGCTGGGATTGGCCATGTTCCACAATGCCGTCGCCCACGCTACGCAGGCGGCTACGGTTTGACGCAAATCGCTGTTCCTGTATCGATGGCGATACCATGTTGGTTCATGGGTCAGTTCCTCAGCAACAAGTACCTCAAGTTCCGCTCGGCCATGCAGGGCGGGCTCATCGACGTTGACAAAAAGTGCGATCAGTGCGGATACATCCTGCGCGGCTTGCGATATGGCGGCGCGTGTCCGGAATGCGGTACGCCGATCGTCCTGCGGTCCGATCCGAACCTCGCATTCCACGAAATGCCGTTGCCGCTGATCAAGCAGTTTCGGGTCAACTCGTGGATTGCGACGCTTTCGGTAGCGGGGTTCGTCGGCCTGCTCGTCTTTGGCCGCGGTCTTGTGGGGTCCGCAGTGGGTGTGGCCGTACCTATTGTGGGACTCATCATCATCTGGATCTATGCGGTGTGGCGATTGACGCCGGTGCTCGACCAACCACAGGCCGCCGCCTACGGATTTGCCCGCGGGGGTCGGCTTCGTCTGGCCGCGCGATGGCTGCAATTGGGTTGGGTCGCGGCGGCGCTGTCGATACCATCGAGCGTTCTCTTCTCACGATCACCGTTCGGCTTCGGGCTGTTCACAATCCTGTTCTTCGTTGGTCTTGGGCTCGGATTGCTGGGCCTGGTGTGCTTCGTCATGTTCCTTCGTCGGTTTGCCGGTTGGGTGGGTGACGACTTCGCCGAGCGGGCGTTCAGTATGGCGGTGTGGGGGAATATGATCGCGATTCCACTTGCCTTCGTGTTGGCGAATATGATCTTCAGTCTTGCACCCTTCCTGATTCTCATTGTTCTCGTGTTTGTGTTGCCGGTCGCGGCGCTTCTGATTGCGTCGATGCTTGCGTTTCCCGTTGGATTGTTATCGTTGAGCCGTTCCGTGGACTGGTCTGTTGTTCATTCACGCCGTGAGGCTGAGCGCGCGCGCGCATTGCGTGAGAAGATGGCGCCTCGTCCTGCCCCGCTGCCGGAACCCCCAGCGCAGATCGAATTGGCTGCATCACCTGAGCATCACTCCACGTCGGTCGATCCGGTGCCGGAGAAAGACGCATGAGCGATCGAGCGCTGCGTTGTGCGGTCGTTGGCGTGGGGCGAATGGGGGCGCATCATGCGCGCGTTTATAGCGAAATTGAAGGGGCGGAGTTGGTGGCCGTGGTTGATCCGGACCCGGCGCGGCGCACCTTTGCCAGTGAGAAGTGGGGGGTCGAGCCGTTGCCCACAATCGAGATTCTTCTGGAAAAGGGCATCGACGCCGTGAGCATCGCCGCCCCGACGATTCATCACCGGGCGCTGGCGGAACTGCTGCTGGCGGCGAACGTGGCTTGCCTGATCGAAAAGCCGTTGGCTGCGGACGAAGCCGAAGCCGAGGCGATTGCCCGCGCCGCCGAGCGTAGCCAAGCTGTACTCCAGGTCGGGCACATTGTTCGGTACGACCCCGTGACGCGAGCGGTGTGTCAATTGAGCGACCTCAATCCCAGGTTCATAGCGATGGAGCGCGTGAGTCCGATGACCTTCCGTAGTGTGGATGTCGGGGTCGTGCTGGACATGATGATTCACGACATCGACGTGCTGCTGATGCTGCTCGGCGCGGAGCCGCAAGAAGTGCAAGCCAACGCGGTTTCGGTGTTCGGCGAAGCAGAGGATGTGTGCAACGCTCGGCTGACGTTTCCACCCGGGTCGGACGGGATAAGCTGTGTGGCCAACGTTACCGCCAGTCGTTTGGCGCTGAAGACCGAGCGCAAGATGCGCATCATCAGCGAAGAGTCGTATGTGTCCGCTGATTTCGTGAAAGGAAGCGGGACCGTGGTTCGCAAGACGGCCAACGCCGAGCAACTGGCCGGTGTGCGGCGCAGACTCGAGGCCGGCGAGGACCTTTCCCAGCTTGATTATCTTGGTCTTGTTCAGGTGGAGCCGTTGGCGGTCGAGGACGGGGAGCCGCTGCGACTCCAGATCGAGGATTTCCTAGCGGCGGTGCGCGGCGGTCATCGCCCGACCGTGGACGTCCATGCGGGCTTTGCCGCGGTGCGGACGGCAAGTCGGATCATGACCTCGGCTCGGGAGGCGGGGGCGAAAATGATCTGATCGGCATACAAGCAATGAGCCGCAGAAAACTCTGCGGCCCACGCGGCGCGACAAAACAAGATTTTATGTTCCCGATCAGCCGACGACGTTCACGCCGAGCTTGTTTGGACTCAGCATGCTGATTCGATTGATCAGATCCTTCGTGTCGTTCGCGGACAGCGTGCCCCCCTTGACAAAGTTCGCCAAGCCCGACGGACCGTCATCCGCCAATCGTTGCATGAGCTTGTGTGCGATCTCCTCCAGGTTCATTCGCTGATAGGCCTGTGACGAGCGTTGGACCGCGGCTCCATTGCGGTTGTTGTGATCCGACAGCCGCTTCGTTGCCTCGCGGACAAACTGATCCAGCTTCGCCTTGGGGCTCATGGCGATGTGATCCAGCAACATGTTCCGAATCTGTGCCGCCAACTCCGACCGACTGAGAGCGCCGTCGTCATTGCGATCAAGGCGGTCGAACGTCGGTGTCGATCCCACCTCCGGCGGGGCGATCTTCGTCGTCTTGACACCGATCGCGACTGGGTCGCCGGACTTGCTCACCGGGCTGCGGTCGACCGATGTGTTGGGCTGAGCCGGCGTTTCGGCACTCGGCCGCCGCGGGCTCGCTACGTCGCCATGGGGCTCTTCGGGTGGCGGCGATGCCGCGCTCGTAAGCCTCCCCAGCAGGATGAGAAGGTCGTTGACGTCGACGGTGCCGTTGTCGTCGAAGTCATAGGGAGAATCATTCTTACCCCAGTCCGCCAGCAGTGCGTCGACAGGGTCGAGGGGTTTGACCGGGTCGACCCGCGGCTTGCTCGGATACGTGGGATCGCTCATTCGCGGTTCTTTGACCGGCGTTTCGGCGATCGGCCGGGTCGGGTCCGCTACGTCACCATGGGGCTCTCGGGGTTGCCGCGTTCCCCCGCCGGCAAGCTTCGCCAGCAGCGCGCCGAGGCGGTTGGCCGGCTCCGCCGGTCCGTCGTCCGAGACGATCCGATTCGTGGTCACCCTCGGGGCCGATGATTTCAGATCAATACCCGGCTCGGCGATCCGCCTGGGAGTTGGACTTGTTGTCCTGGCATGGTCGGGTTGGATCGT
>JADFGE010000252.1 GCA_022567855.1 Planctomycetota bacterium
CGACCAGGCTCCGCCGGACTTTCCAGACCGCCTTCATGAACACGCCCGGTTGCGCCAGCTTGATTCCGCCCGTTCCGCGCACGGCGATGGCCTTGATGTTCTTCGAGCCCATCACCGCGCCCACGCCCGACCGACCGGCGGCACGGTGCTTGTCGTTCATGATGCAGGCGAACCGCACGCACTTTTCACCGGCCGGGCCGATGCACGCGACGCGCACTTCGGGCAGGGCCAGCTCCTGACGAATGCCGTCTTCCGTTTCGGAGACGGTCTTGCCCCAAAACGACGACGCGTCGCGAATCTGAACCTGATCGTCGTGAATGAACAGATAGACCGGTCGCGCCGCCTTGCCCTCGAGCACCAGCATGTCGTAGCCGGCGTACTTGAGCTGCGGGCCGAAGTGCCCGCCGCTGTTCGAGGTCGTGATCGCGCCGGTCAGCGGCCCCTTGGTCACCACCATATACCGCGCGGCCGTCGGGGCGTTGGTGCCGGTCAGCGGGCCGGTCGCGAAGATCAGAATGTTCTCGGGGCTCAGAGGATCGACCTTGGGATCGAGCCAGTCGTACAAACACCGCGCCCCCAGCCCGCGCCCGCCGATGTAGTCCCGAGCCGTCAACGCCGGCGTCGGCTCTACGCGACTCGTCCCGTCGGTCAAATTCACCCGCAAGTATTTTCCGGTCCACCCAAACATCATCACCTCTCCGCCCGTTACGGCGCCAGCGATCATCGACCCACCCCCGCAGGACGCAGCCCAATCTCAGCGCATTCTACCAATTACGGCCAGCCACCGCGAGCACCTGAGCGACAAGCGGGTGCTCGCGGCCCAAGAGTCTGCGCCGCATCTCCAGCACATCGCCAAAGAGTGACTCCGCGGCCGGGTAATCGCCCTTCTCATCCAGCACGATGTACAGCGGCGTCTGATCCAGCATGTGTTGAGCAGTCTGCTGAAGCACGGACTTGAAGTTGTACTGATGCCCGGATTGGGCCGCGTAGTCGATCATCGGCTCCAAGTGCTTGAGGATGAATCGGCGGGCGACCTCCAGTCCGCCGTCGATGTACAGCGCGCCGATCAGCGATTCGTACACCGCGGCAAGCACCGATTTGGGAAGCGCGGCCCGATCGGACATCCCCTTGCCCAGCCGGAGCAGCTCGTCCAGCCCAAGCTCGTCGGCAATGACAGCGCAGGTTCGGCGGCTGACCACGGTGGATTTGATCTTGGTGAGGTCACCTTCGAGCAGGTCGTCGAATCTCTCAAAGAGGTGTCCGCAGACGACCATCCCCAATATGGCGTCGCCAAGGAACTCCAGGCGTTCATTGCTCTGGAGGCGTGAGTCGGCCAACGATGCGTGAGTCAAGGAGCGTTCCAGCAGCTTCTTGTCCTGGAATTGGTGCCCGAGCAGTTGCTCGACTTTACGAATGTCTTGGAGGTCCATGAATCCCGCCGTGCACGAAGTGCTACACCGGGCCGTGTCCGTGCAGGACGTGCGGCCACTTCGAACCAGTCATCGGCTCTGGGCGGGTTTTACGGTCGCCGCTTGTGTATCAGGCGGCCGGAAAACCGGTCCAGCGGAGCTCACGCGGCTCCTGCGTCGTACCTTACCCTATGTTCATCGGCCACCGTGAGCCACCATCTCAGTTCAGGTTCGCAAGTTTTTGTCACCTCAGCCGCCCAGCACGGCCTTGGACACGGTTCCGAGGGTCCGTGGCGGGGAACTGGGGAACTGGGCGACCCGGCGGTAGCGGCGATACGTGCGGCGTGCTACGCTACCGGGTCCCGAGCCAAGGCGGTTGGACCGAGCCCGGGAAACCGTGAACTTATCTGGGACGATCTGGAGCGCTCATGCATTATCCGCGTCGAGTCAGCACGATAAAGCGCAGGCGGCAATTCGGCTTTCGAGCCCGCATGAAGACGCGCCTCGGTCGCAAGCTCATCAATCAGAAGCGTCGCTTAGGCCGCCGGCTGACGCCCATCTGAGGTGAGGCGGCGAGCGTCGAGGTGCGCTGGGGCTGATCCCTCACCGGGTTTCATCAATCTCCTTTGCCAACTGGGCCGCGATCTCGTCGGGGGTGCGCCGCGCCGCCTGAACAATCACATCGGCCAAACGGCGGTAGGTCGGCTCCCTTGCCGTGAGGACCTCCTCCAGCTCGTCCAGTGAGTCGGCTCCAGTGAGGGAGGGACGGTCGCCGAGGTTGCGCTCGAGGCGTCGCCTCAAATCGCTCACCGGGCACGCCAGATAGATCAACCAGGCCCGCCCCGCCCGTCTTTCGTCCTGGAGGCGTTGCTGGGCGGCCTCGATCATCGGCGTCCCGCCGCCGAGGGCCACCACCTGCCCATCCTTCTCTAATATCCCATTCAGTTGGAGGAGCTCAGCTTTACGCCAGGCTGGTTCGCCGTGCACCGACCAGACCTCGTGCACCGACGGCTCGGCGAAGGTCTCGAGCACACGGTCATCCAACTCCACGAACGGCCGCTGCAAAAGATCCGCAAGTCGTTGTCCTACCGATGACTTACCGCAGCCGCGAGGTCCCATCAACAGCGTGTTCATGTCAGACATTACGCCAACGGTCGTGGATCTGACACCGCGGGCGCCTTCCCACCCAAAGCAGCGTCCCCAGTCTGTCGTATCTGGCCAGGTTCACAGGCGCATGTCACCAAAATCGCCCCGCGTGTGGGCTGGGACAAATTTTCGCTGGAATTAGGGAAACTTGCGCTTGTATTGAGTTCAACACATCGCGATGATATCAACGCACGGTGGTGAGGGAAGAAAGAATGAGTCTTGTCCGTCGCGCGGGAAGTTCGTCAGCCGACCTGCTACTGGGGCGGGTCGTGTTCAGTGTCTCGGAGGCGCGGCGCGCTCTGCCGTATGTTGCCCGTGCCGTTCGCGATATTTGCGACGGGTATCAGACCGCTCAGCAATGCCGAGCTTCGCTCACGCAGCGGCCCGACCTCGCCAGGCAGGAATGGCTTGTGTATGAGCGCGACACCGCGCTACGGCAACTGAACCGCGCGATAGACGAGTGTGACGCGGTGGGGGCCGAGGTGACGGATATTTCCATGGGATCGATTCGGTTCGAGGCCAGGACCGAGGGGCGCGCCGTGAGCCTGTTGTGGCGGATCGGCGAACCAACCACCGGGGCCTGGGCCGATCTGATCGAATAGTTGGACGTCGGTCTGTTGTAACGCTTTGGTTCAGGCGGCACGACGAATAAGCGCGCCGCCGAGGTAGCGAAGCAGGCCGTCGTGATCTTGGTCGCTGTGGAAGTTGGTAAACCGCAACGCCATGCGCCGCGGCCCGGGGTCGTCTATCTCGTCGTTGACCCAGACGACATCGGCTGAGGCTTTGACGCTGGAGGTCGCTCCAGGCAACGTGAGCTGGATGGCGATCGACTCGCCGGGCTCCAGCGCCTCATCCAGTTCAATCCTCACGCCCGTCTCGGAGATGTCGTAGGCGTGCCCCAGAAGCGCCCGATCGGCATCGCCCGCCAGCCGCTTCGCCTCCACGGTGGTGTACATGGGCATCAGCGTGAATCGCTGGTGCGCGCGACGATCGATTGGGTTGGTCGTAGCGGACATGTCGTTGCCTCCAGTGTACACCGCGCTTTTGGCGATGCGGGTACAAAGACCAAGGTTCGGCGAAGTTAGGTATCGGCGGTTGGGCCCCCACGCTTGAGCGCCGCATACCAGCCGTCCACGGCGTTGACTCTGGGTAAACTCCGGCCTCGGGCGGAGATTGACTCAGTCGCTGCGGTCGGCCCACCGCGCGAGCAGTTGCACTTTCGCCCCGTATATCTTCACCCCCAACCGCTGCTCGATCTCAGCGATGACGTGGCGGGGCAGCTCCCGAACGAGTCGCTCACTGAGTTCGGCGGGCAAGTCGCGGATCTCGCCCGTCTCGCGGAGTCGAACGTGGGAGTGTTCGTTCGTGTCGGCGTCATAGCGACAGCACCCATTGGTGGTCGCCAGCTTCCGGGCGAGACCGACCTTGCACAGCGCTTCGAGGGTGTTGTAGACCGTAGCCAGGCTGAGCCGGCCGGCCTGAGGCTTGACCACGCGATACAGCTCTTCTGCGGTAGGATGGTTCGTGCTCGCCTTCAGGGCCTCATACAACGCCAAGCGCTGGCAGGTGCATCGGAGGCGGTGGCGTTCGAACAGATCGCGCGGGTGCTCAGGCCGGACGGGTTGCTGCTGCTCGGGTTTGCTGGCGCAGTGGACCCGGCGCTGAAATCGGGGGATTTAGTGCTCGCTCCGCGGTACTATCGTCCAGAATCTCATAGAATCCCCACCCATTCGCCCCCTTTGGAAGGGATGGGGGAGGAGGGGGTTAGTGGACGTTATCTAACCCCTGACCCCACGATGTGGCGGTACGCTGTGGAAGCCGCTGACGGCATTGAGCAAACTGGGGCGCGGGTGGATTCCCTGACGGTGGACGGCCTGGTTACTACACCCGAAGCGAAAAAGGCTGTCGCGCGGACCTATCCGGTCGGCATCGTCGAGATGGAAGATTATTGGGTGGCATCGGTGGCACGAGACGCGGGCGTACCTTTCCTTTCAGCCCGCGTGGTGTTGGATGCGGCCGACCAGACTGTTCCCCCTTACTTGATGAGTCTTTCCCATTCTCGGGTCAAGGCGTATCTCATGTCGGCAGCTATGCCGTGGCGCATTCCTACCCTTATCCGCCTGGCCCACCAGGTGGCGATAGCCCAACGCGCTCTGGCCTGGTTTGCGCTAAATTTCATTGCTAAGGCAAATAACGATCGCATGAATCTTTCGCACCACGGGGCGGCGCCTTCCGGTGTTGTCAATGTTGGAGGTGGTCCCGGGTGAAGGTATTGGTTACGGGTGCCACCGGGTTTGTGGGCGGCAACCTGGTCAGGCAGCTAATCAGGCGCGGACATGAGGTCCGGTCTCTGGTCCGAAGGGGAAGCAATACATTAACTATTGACGGAGTTGGGAGCGAGCCGGTGACCGGTGATCTTCTGGACCGGGACTCGTTGGACCG
>JADFGE010000253.1 GCA_022567855.1 Planctomycetota bacterium
CCCCAGAAATTCGCACATGTACTGGTCGTACACTTTCTGATCTTCCTCGCGCGAAAAGTCCAGGCGAAGCTCGTTGATGACCTTCGTGCCCTGGCCGATCCAGGTCTTCCACATCTCAGCCGAAATGTTCTCATAAATCCACTGCCCCAAGGCGCCGCGCATCGGCGACTCGGGAAGCTGCGTGCCAGGCCGGCCCGAGGCTTTGCAGATGAACCCATCGCCGTCCGCCGCAGCCGTCGATGCCGGGGCGGGCTCGATGACGGTGGTCGGCAGCTCCCGGCCGAGCTTCTTGAGCAACTCCGCCATGGCGTCGCGCGGCATCACATCCCCTTTACCGGACGCGATCTCATAGCCCTTGAGCAAGAGCTCCGCCGCCGCGTCCTCCTGCCCGGAGCCGATCAACGCCTCGCCGGCAAGCTGATACGCCTTGCTCATCTCGGGATTCAGCTTCAGGCAACGTTGCAAGCTGGCGGCCGCCTCGGCATGTCGCCCCGCCTGGAGGTAGGCGCCCCCCAGGCTGAAGTGCGCCATGTCGTTGTCGGCATCCTCCGCCGCCATGTTCTCGAATTGGGCGATTCGCTGGTCAAGATCCATGCGGTGATTTCCTCAACTACGAGCACGTTTGTACAAGGGACTTCAAGCGTCTGTCCAAGCTGCAGGCGACGCACGTAGCATACACCCTTTGAGCGTTCGGGCAATCCCGATGCAGCATCGGGACCCAAGCTCCGAACCTCGTGATCCATTATATAGGGGCCACATCGCTGATCACGGCCTCGACTTCCAATCCCGTGTTCATTGTTCACGAACTCGGCGGCGGAACCGGCTTGACGATCAGTGGCAACGACCCTTCTTGACGACCGTCGATCGCCAGGTCGATCGAGAACTCCCCATAGTCCTTGAACGGTAGTCGCTGCATTTGCAGTGTCAGGTTGGAGACGGCGGTCGACGACCCCGCGGGCATCCGTACACGAGCTGAACCTTGTACGGGCGGTCCGAGCGGCTTTCCATCGGCATCAACGATGGTGATCCGCAGCGAATGATCGCCTTCCTCGATCCGTTGCCATCGAATCCGCAACGCGATCGAACACGCGGGGTATACCGCGGGAACCGTGGGAAAGTAAATCGTGTCGAACGCGCCCAGCACGTTGAGTTTTCCACCTTGAACGGTTGCGGCGTCGCACAACATGAATGCTTCAACGCGCATCGTGTCTTACACCTCCCGCCTGCGGCCCAGGCGCAGTTCAGTGTAGGGGTTTTTGGTTCCGGCGGCAGATGTGACCTTCGGCGGCGGACTGAACCGACCTTTGACGCGAGATGGCCCCGAGGCGTCGGAATCTCAAGTGATGCTTGTGACCCGCCGCGATCTCCCCAATCACGACGACAGCCCGTTGGATGTGATACAACGTGCCTGCTCATGGTAGATATGTCCGTCAATTTGGCGGGGGTGGCGCTGCGCAACCCCGTGCTGGCCGCGGCGGGAACGTGCGGGTACGTGGCGGAGCTGGCGGACGTGCTCGATCCGGCCCGGCTCGGCGCGATCGTCACCAAGTCGATCACCCGCGAGCCGCGCGAGGGTCATCCGCCGTGGCGCGTGGTCGAGGTCGAGCGCGGGATGCTCAATGCCGTCGGATTGGCCAACGTCGGGCTCGATCGGTTCCTGGCTGAGAAGCTGCCCGGGGCCGCGACGGTCGATACGGTCATCATCGCCTCGATCGCCGGCAACTGCATCGACGACTACGTTCAGGTCGCAGCCGCCTTCGATAAATCCGAGCACCTGCCTGCGGTTGAGCTGAACGTCTCCTGCCCCAACACCGACGATGGGCTGCAGTTCGCCGAACATCCGGATAGTCTGCGCTCGCTGCTCAAAGAGGTTCTCCCAGTTCTCAGTCAGACGAAAATGATCGTCAAGCTATCGCCCAATGTCGGGGACATTGTCACGATGGCGCGGGCGGCGATTGACGGCGGGGCCGACGCCCTGACGCTCATCAACACGGTGTCCGCGATGGCGATCGACGTGCGCACGCGCAAGCCGCGATTGAGTCACGGCGCGGGGGGGCTCAGCGGGCCGGCGATCCATCCCATCGCAGTGCGAATGGTCCACGAGGTCTACCATGCGGTGTCTCGGGAAGCTGGGGTTCCATTGATCGGGCTCGGCGGCGTGATGACGTGGCAGGATGCGGCGGAGCTTATCCTCGCCGGGGCCGGCGCGGTGGGCATGGGCACGGCATTGTTCGTCGATCCCCAATCGCCGATCGCCGTGGTCAAGGGTTTGACCAAATGGGTTCAGCAGCAGGGGTGTTCGTCTGTGACGGAACTCGTGGGGCAGGTTGCCAACACATGAACGCCGCCGAGCGCAGGCGCTTTGATGCCCTGCTGGATCGCGTACTGGATGCGCTGCCGCCCCGGCTTCACGAATTGCTGGAGGAAGCGCCGCTCATTGTGGAAGATCATCCGTCGGCGAAACTGCTTGCAGAACTGGGCATGGATCCGGACGAGGATCTGCTGTGCGGTCTCCACACCGGCACGCCGCTTACGGAGCGCTCCGTCGAGGAGAGAAGCGAGCTGCCCGAGACGATCCATCTGTTCCGCGACGGGATCGTGGAGCATGCCGGCGGGTGGGCGGTGACGAAAGTCGATGATGGACAACCAATCGGCGGGGAGGATGTGGTGGCTCAAGAGATCCGAATCACACTCCTTCATGAAATCGGTCATCACTTCGGTCTGGAGGAAGATGATCTGGCCGAGCTTGGATACGAGTGATCAACGAACCGCCACAGACCTGCCCGGTAGGGCAGGGTTGATCCCTTGGTTGAGGTCGCAATGCTGCATGGTTTGCGCGGGCTTCCGCCGGCGGCTATTGGCGGACCGTTTGTGGAATGTGACTTCGCACACAACGAGAGAACGCTTCGCCGCGCTGCTCGTAGTTGTCGAACTGATCCCAGCTCGCGCAGCCGGGGCTGAGAAGTAACACATCTCCCGTGCGCATCTTCGACATGGCGTGATCGACCGCAGTATCGAGTGTTTGGCAGAACTCGCAGTACGAAGCACGCGCCGCTACATCGGCCAAGCCCCGGCCGGTCGCGCCGATCGTATAGAGCCCGCCGAGGCTCGGCGCAAGCTCAGTGATGGGCGAAAGGTCCAGGCCCTTGTCGTATCCGCCGGCGATGAGGTGAATATGCTTCGGCGTATCGAACGATTCGACGGCCAGGACCGTCGCCTTTGGTGTCGTCGATTTGGAGTCGTTGTAGAACCGCAGCCCCTCGTGCTCGGCGACGAGTTGGAGACGGTGGGGCAGGCCGGCGAAATCACCCAACGCGGCGGCGGCTTCCGCAGGATCGAGCGTGACCGCAGCACTCGCCGCGTCGATCGCCATCTGCGCATTGCGTTGATTGTGCGCCCCCGGAATCTGGAGCCGTATCAGATCGGTAGGGGATTCCAATTCGTCGCCCCGAAGAGCGTGATCGCCTGGCTGTTGGAACTTGAAGATGTTGTGTTTGCATTGTTTGTAGTGCGAAAACGATTCATGCCAATCGAGATGATTCTCGTGGAGATTCGTGAGCACGGCGACGTGCGGCGACCACCCGGCTGCACCGTCGAAGCCGATGTCTTCACCGAGCCAATACAGCATCGCGCTTGAAAGCTCCAGCACGATCCAGTCATGCGGGTGAATCTCATCGAGTTGATTTAGCAATGAACCGCCGATGTTTCCACCAAAGTGTGCGTTGATACCAGCGCGCACGAGGATGTGATGAATCATGGCGGCGGTGGTTGACTTGCCAGCGGTGCCTGTGATGCCGATCACGCGCTGTCGGTTCAGTCGTTCGACGAGCAGTCGAATCTCGGTCGTGACCGGCACGCTAGCGCCGCGCGCCGCTTGGAGAAATGAGTTGTTCCAAGGTACAGGTACGGCCGGGTTGGCCACGACCAGATCGCAGGTCGTGAAGTCGGTTTGGACATGCTGACCGAGGCGCAGGTGAACCGAGCCGTCGTCGATCAGTGGCGAAAGCTGGGCGAGAGATTCCCGTAGATCTTGCCGGGGTAGGAGATCGGTGACGAGCACGCGCGCGCCGTGCTGGACGAGCCAGCGGGTCACGCCCACGCCCCCGCCGAATCGGCCGAGTCCCATGACGGTGACGCGCTGGCCCGCCGGATCGATCTTCATGGCAAGAGTCTAGGTTGCATCACGGTTTTGCACGATCCGCCGGGTGGTGGCGGGGAGTGGGCACAGACCGTAGGATGCCGCCTCCTCACGGCTCGGAGTGCTTCTCATGACCGGTTTTGACACGACGTTCGACCCGCAACCCCCGGCGAAAAAGACCAGCGGCCTGGCCATCACCTCGTTGATCTTCAGCCTGATCGTGTGTTGTCCGGTCGCGACGATCATCGGCCCGCTGTTGGGGATCGGTGCGCTGGTTCGGAACGGCGGCAACCCCGCGCTGAAGGGCCGTGGTCTGGCGTTCGCCGCCATCATCATGGGCGTGGTGTTCACAGTTGCTCAGGGGTGGGGCGGCTACCAGATGTGGCAGGTCATGAAGCCGGTCTTGGAAGGACCGAATGCGGCGCTTACCGCTGGTTTTGCCGGCGATACTGCCGCCTTGAAGGCCGAGTTCCATGGCGCGGGTGCGACGGCCAGCGATGCGGAGGTGACCGCGTTCATCGACGAGCTCCGTTCACGGTACGGCGCCTATCAATCGTGTCGCCACGACCAGACCGCCGCGGGTCCCACCGGCGCCTATGGCGATCCGGTCATACCGTTCCCATACATTCTGACGTTCGACAGCGGCGAAGTGCATGCCGAGGCTGAGTACGTCTTTGCCGAGCAGGGGATCGGCTGGATCAAAAAATGGGGCTCGATCACCGTCTTCGATCCCGATCTCGGAGACCTGGCCTATCCGCCCAGCGGCGACGATGGAAACGGTTCCGACGAAACCGACGACGCTGATACAGACGACGAGGCGGAGTCAGCGCCCGACGACGAC
>JADFGE010000254.1 GCA_022567855.1 Planctomycetota bacterium
GCGATTACTTCGCCTTTGATATCGGTGATATCATCTGCTTTGATCGCATGTTCTTTGACGATCTTCATCATCGCGGTCAGCGGCGCATGCGAGAGCGCTTCGATCGGAAACGAATTCATGGAGCAGTCGAGAATCTTGTAATGATCGGTCGGTGAACTCGGCAGGTCATCAACAAGCTTACCCAAATCCCATTCGTGGCCGAAGACGTGGGTCAGTCCTTCCTTGCCATCGATGATATGTTCCGGGCCGGAGTACCCGCGCGCCGCTAGGAGCGCCGCCTCGACGCCGGATCGCGTGGCCATGGGATCGACGGTATTCTTCATATTGGTCAACTTACCTGCCGTGACCGCTCCCAAACTGCATGAGTGGGATGCGCTGATTCCGATCGCTTGTTGAATTTGATCGGCTGACAAACCGAGCAATCGCCCCGCCACGACCGGCGACACAAACGCCGTGAGCGTTGCGTGGTGCCACCCGTATTCGCGAATCCCTGGAAGACCCGCCTCACAGAATCGCATTTCAAGTTCGTGGCCGATGATCGTGCCGAGGATCAAATCCTTTCCACTTAGCCCATTCATTTCACAGATCGAAAGCGCAGCGGGAATGATGTCGCTGGGATGCGATGGATCCTGCTTCCAATAAATGTCGTTGTAATCCATCGCCCGGATCATCAGCGAATTGATAAACGCCGCATCGACGGGATTCGTCTTGAATCCATCGACAAGGCAAGTGCAAGTCGGCGTTCCACCCATCTGCTTGAAGTGATCCAGCGCTATCTTGACATCGTGCTGTTGCGAACCACCCAGCGCGCAACCGAAGCTATCGAAGAGATATAGCTTTGCGCTTTGGATCGCTTCATCTGAGAGTCTGTCGTAGGAGAGATCGGTCGCCCACGCAGCAAGATGCCAGGAGGTGAAATCAGTGTGTTGCTTGGAAGTATCGTGACCGGCCATGAGGCGATCTTATCAAGCTCTCACGGCGCGTGACGGGCCAGTGCTGACGTTTGCCCGCCGCCCTTACGCCGCCACCTTCAGTTCCGTCCCGCTCGCGGAGCCGCTTCCGGTTCCGGTAGCGCAGTTTCCGGGGGCGCAGCTTCCGGGGGCGCAGCTTCCGGGGGCGGGGGGCCACCCTTCCACGCGCGCCTGCACCGTCTCCGACCACTTACCGACCTCGCCGGTCGCATCCGCCCATCTGCCCCAGTACACCACCCGCATCGGCTCCTTCGGCATCGGAAACTCTACGCGGATCGGGTTCGTCGTGAACGACCTCAGATACCACGGCCTTCCAGTGCGATTATCAGGACGCTCCGGCACCAATTCACCTGGCTCAACCAGATCAACAAACAACTCCAAACGCGCTGCCCCGAACGGCTTTGCCTTGCTTCGCGAGAATTGCTCCTCACGGAACTCCAGCATGTGCATGTCCTTCTCTGATCCGACATACCGCAGATACGGCGGCTGCTTTGGGCACTTTCTGCGCCTCAATCGCCTCGGCCGCTCCCTGACCTCGATCAACATCTTGTCCACATGGCTGATGCGATCATTCACGCGAATCTGGTTCGCATGTTTTCGGACGATGCGCTCTGCCTTCATCCGAGCATCATCCTTCGCCATGATCGTGATCTTTGTCCGCGTGCTGACTCGAACAGCCAAGGTCAGCGCATCACGAAACGCCTTGACTGCTTGAGTGATGATCTCGGCGTCGCTGACCGACAAAAGATAACGAACCGGATTGTTCGCAATCTGCTTTGCGAAATTCCTCGCCATAAGAGCGAAATCACTGTCACTATCGGGGATGAACTTCTTATCAGCCATGCTTCGAGCCTTTACCAGAACGAATGCAGATGTCATTCCCGCGAAAGCCGGGAGGGTGGGGTTTCAGCATCGCGTTTGTCCCTCGTCGGCAACTTCCGAGGCCCGCTTTCTCGGAATCATCATCGACGATCACGAAACGCAACAGGCACGGCGCGATTCTTGCGAGCCATGCAGCCCATCTTGCGAGCCGCGCAGCCCTTCTTTCGGGCCTCGCACCGCACCTCAACAGCCCCGAAAGCACACTCAGCACGCTTCGGCACAACCTCAACACTGAACTGACCATCCTTGCGAGTGAATCGAGGACTCTTGAGAGTCCTGCGGTAAATCTCGCCGGTCATCCGTTAAAAGAGCCAAATACAAGCGTAAACTACCTCTTTGTTCGCTTGAACTAACCCTTTGAAGGCTTGCGGCATCTAATCCAACGGTTCAGGGCGGGAATTAAGATTCTAAAGAAGCTCTTTGCCCGTTTGATTTAACCCTTTGGAAGGATAAGGGAGCGAAGTACGCAAGTCCGAGAGCAAGATCACCGGAGGAAATAACGAAGGGTGCCACACATCATCGCGAAGCGTGATGTGTGCGGCCTAAGTGTTGCTTCCGCAGAGCACACAGCACTCTGCGCGATGCTGTGTGGCACCCCGGCATGATCGCTGGCGGAAATGAAGGGTGCCACACATCACCGCGAAGCGTGATGTGTGCGGCCGAAGTGTTGCTGCCGCAGAGCACACAGCACTCTACGAGATGCTGTGTGGCACCCGGCCGCATTCGCTGCATCGAGTCTGGTCGGGCAGCAGTTGATATCCGCAGCGAACACACTGGCCGCGGCGGCGTCGGAGTCTGGATCTAATGTTCCTAAAGTCCCAAATCTCCCTAAGAGAAAAGAGCGTGAACCACAGGGAAACGTACAGAACTGTGTTGATGATAAGGCCGCTCCAGACCGGTTGCAGCGGAAGGATGCGCACCCCGTCACGAGGGACCACATTCTTTGGACCCACCAACACGCCGCCGATCACTGGCGACATTCCAAGTGCATCATACGACTGCCATCTCGCCTCCGAACTCAATGCCAAGAGCGGCCAGCCATCGGCACGCCACAATGCGCACGGCGCCTCGTTGCGGTCGAACTTATCCTTCATCTCCGCTTCGAATGATGTCCCCTCGACAAGCGCATGAGTCGAACCCGGTGGTGATGGCGTATAATTGGGGTTTTGTGACCACACTGGCCACACTTCGACAATGTCCGTCCCCCAGCGTCGGATGCGAGTTACCTGCACGAGATGAATTCCATTTTGCTGCGGGTGCAATGGTGGCGTTGGCACGACTTGGCTAGCGCCGTCTGTCTTGAATCCGCGCGACCAGCGTGCACTGGTCGCTTGGCCTCCATCCACATACAGCGCCATCAGCCAAGCCACCGCGACCGTTGTCGCAGCGCCGAGCAATATTGCAGCTACGATGCGAACGACCATCGGGGGAATTGGCTTCGTCACTACCGCGTACCATCGCGATCCGGGCTTGTTATCTTCGACTGTTTGATCGATATTATTCTTCATCATCGTCCGGATGGCGCTGTAGCCGGTGATGGCATAGAACTAATCCTCGAGCAACAATCTACACTACAACTTCCTTGCGATTTCTTCTGCTACTTCCAGTGTTGTGTTGCTTAACCCCACATCATACGTCCCGATCTTGTTTTCTTTGATGACTGTGGCGATCGCACGTTCCAGCCGCGTTGCTAATTCTGTCTCGTTGAGCCATTCGAACATCAGTTTGACCGTCAGCAACATTGCTATCGGGTTGACCTTGTATTGCCCGGAATACTTCGGCGCTGAGCCGTGGGTTGGCTCGAAGACGGCATAGTCGTCACCGATGTTCGCAGCTGAGGCGAAGCCGAGCCCCCCTACCAATCCTGCACAGAGATCCGAGAGAATGTCGCCGAACATGTTTTCTGCGACAAGCACATCGTAGTTCTGCGGATTCTTGATCATCCACATGCAGATGGCGTCGATGTTTGCTTCCCATAGTGGAATATCTGGGTAGTCCTTGGCGACGTCACGCGCGACGCGCGTCATCAGGCCACCGGTCTCACGCAGCACATTGGGTTTCTCGACAAGCGTAACGCTCTTTCGATTATGGGTTTTAGCGAATTCAAAGGCTTGCCTGCAAATCGATTCGCAACCTTGTTTGGACATGATGCGCGTAGAGAGTGCGACGTTTTCAAGTCCCTTGTCTTTCCACTTGATCATCTTGGGGTTGTCGCACATCGCTTCATAGACTTTCTCCGGAAGCGGAAACCATTCGACGCCGCTGTACATGCCTTCGGTATTCTCGCGAAACACCACGAGGTCGATGTCGTCGCGATAATTCAGCGGATTCCCGGGATAGGCTTTGCACGGACGAAGATTCGTGTGCAGATTCAACAGTTGTCGCAGCTTTACGATCGGGCTGAAGTAGACCAGTCCTTTGCCCTGCAATTCCGGGGCAAGCTCTTCGTTCGCTTCATCGCGCGGCTTGGAGGTGATCGCCCCGAACAGCGCGCAATCTGTTTCCTTTAGAATGTCGATCGTGCGCTGCGGCAGCGGATCGCCCTCGTTGCACCAGAAGGTCCAGCCGATGTCGGCGGGCACGTACCGGGCATCGAATTTCATCGCATCAAGAACGATGCGAGCGGCTTCCATGACGTCGTTGCCGACGCCGTCACCGGGTAACCAGGCTATTGTGTATTTGGGCATAATAAAAGACAGCCACAGATGGACACAGATGGACACAGATAGAGTGAGAGTATGAAACCGACCAGGGCGGGGAGTATAGCAGAGTTGCGTGAGGGCGATCGCCGGGCTGGGCGGAGGACGTGAGCTGATGGCCGTTGCCGATCAAGATTCGAATTTGCCTGACATTGATGGACTGTGGGATTACAACGATCCTGCGGGTACGGAGTCGAAGCTTCGCGCGGTCTTGGCGAAGGCGGTGGCCTCGGACGATCGGGGCTACCACGCTGAGTTGTTGACACAGATTGCCCGAGCGCAGGGGTTGCAGCGGCAGTTTGATGAAGCGCATGCGACGCTCGATCGAGCGGATGCGATGATTGATAGTGATATGCGCCGGGCGAAGGTGCGATTGTTGGGGGAGGGCGGGGGCTGTTTGAACTCCTTGGGGGACGCAGGGAAGCGG
>JADFGE010000255.1 GCA_022567855.1 Planctomycetota bacterium
AAGCCGGCAACTCGTTGTCTTCCTTTCATGGGTTGACTCCTTGCCAAATCACGGTTCGTGGACCGGTGTAGAGATCAAGAGCACGCAAGACGATCGAGTCCTCAGTGACCGCGCTGCTTGCTCAATGATTCTGCGGGCCCGTGGAAATGTTCTAGGCGGCCCGAGAAATGCGAAATGTTTGTCACACACACTATACCCGATAGATCGCCGAGTTGGCCTGGAAAACCAGGTCATCGTTAGCCCCCCTCGTCTAGGGTGAGCGTGAAACTGTGGCTGGCGTCGGGCCGGTCCGCGGCAGTGGGCGGGCGACGCTTCTTTGGCGCCCACTGTCGCGGCCAATCAACCGGCATCGACGGCATCCCACCGAGCGTGTCGCGGCCGAGGATGCCATCGGTGGTCAGAATATGGTGGCTCAGGGGCGCCCCGTCGTAGCCGTACGAAATGTAATAGCCGTCTTCGCCGAACGGTGTGCCGCGATGCCACAAGCCGTCCACCCCGCCGGTTTGTTTGAGGATCAGCTGATCAGCGGCATAGACCTCGGTGTTGGGCAGCAGCCGCACGTGGCCGTCGTAGAACAGTGTGACCGGCGTCGAATCGATGCCGTGGTTGAAGTAGTAAGGCTCGCAGACGCCGTAACCAAACGGCGGAGGAGGAGCCGGGTTACACTCGGCCGGTGGGTTCTGCACCCAGTTGTGCTCGATCATGTGCGTTTTGAGGTCGGGGTATTGAGCCTGGAAGAGGCCCGGGGACTGAAAGCCGTAGTCCAAATCCCAAGGGTTCTGCCAACCTCCCGCAGCGTTGGACCGCATCACGTCGGGGTCATACATCGCCGCTGGCGATAAGACGTAGCTGACCCAAATTGGCGGGTTGCCCTCGGTGTTGAACTCGTTGGGATCGCCAAACAGCGGCAGCGCCAGGTCGTAGGGGACCGTGTCGTTGGGCGCGTAGAACGTGGGGTCGTAGAACCGGCCGTTGACGTAGTCGTGGAACGCCTTGGAGTTCGCCAAGCGGAAGTGGCCGAAGCCGTCTACGGCTTCTTGCATGCCCGGGAAGCCGATCGGGTTGACCGCCCAGTTGTAGCTCCATAGAACGCACGGTCGGTAGGCATAGACACGGCAATAGTCATTTACATCGCACCCCCAGCCCGCGAGGAGCGGCGGATGACAGCCCGGGCCGCCGTAGTAGTCACAGTAACCGTGGGCGTCGCAGTAGTCCTGGACGCTGTCGTAGACGCCCAGGTCATCGACGACCCAGGTGACCTGCCGGCCGTTCCAATCCGCGGCGTACATCACGTGGGCCACACTCAGCATACTGAGGTTGGCCATCGACTCCTGAACCATCGAGTCACCCCGGGCCCGGGCCAGCGTCGGGAGGGCCAGGGAGATAAGTACCGTGACCACCACGAGAAAGATCAACAGATCGACAATCGTGAAACCCATGAATCGTCTTGACCGTGTCATCGCAGGTATCCTCCTGAAGGTTCGCCCTGTGCATTCGATGGCCCGCCGACCCCGGCCTACGACGGCCGAGCCGGCCTTCGTCCGGGCGCCAGGTCGCTCCAGGAGGTATATACGCCACTTTTTTGCGAATCTTGCGCGACTTGGGAAGTTTTTTTTCGCCAACCCCTCGCAACGTGGTCAAACAGCAGGCAACGCGGGGACACCGAAGTACAATCCACGCATGGCTGGGCTTCCCATGCGCGCGAATCTGGTCCTGCTGGTGCTGCTGGGGGCACTCGGTACTGGCTGTGTGCGGCGAACGATCATGATCACCTCCGAGCCGGCCGGCGTGCTGATCTGGGTCAACGACCGCGAGGTGGGACGAACGCCCGTCGACGTCGATTTCGAGTACTACGGCGTCTATGACGTTCGGCTGGAACTGGCCGGATACGAGCCGATGATGACCTCCGGAAAGGCCTCGGCGCCGTGGTGGGACAAGGTAGGGGCGGATTTCTTCGCGGAGCTCGTCCCGGCCGACCTGCACAGTGAGGTCCGATGGCACTACGTTTTGACGCCGCTGACAGAGGACCGAGACGCCTTGATCGAGCGCGCCACCCAGCTGCGCTTAGACCTCTCAACACCGGAGACGGACGACGCAACGGCGGATCCCGCACCAGACGACGATCCCGACGACTAGGTTCTGTCTGATGGATCAAAAAAGTGCCTCTCAATCTTCGTGGGACGGGCTTCCAGCCCGTTGTTTCCACTCTTACGGACGGGCAAGATGCCCGTCCCACTTTTCACCAGACAGAGCCGAGGCCAACTGCGAACAACCGGCGAATTTACGACAGGTCGGTCGCTCTTTTTGATCGAGTAGAGTGGACGAGGCGACCGGCGGCACGCGGAATAGGAGCGGCTGACGGGCGGTCCTTATCTACGATGAGCCGCCACGCGGTTCAAAAGGGAGCGCTGCTATGAGATCTGTCGTCACCATTGTCGTGACACTGCTATTGCTGTTCGGTGTGTTGCCCGTGAAGGCGAGCGGTCAGCAGCCGCCGCCGGAGCAAACCAGGCCCACC
Source organism: Planctomycetota bacterium (assembly GCA_022567855.1). GTDB lineage: Bacteria > Planctomycetota > Phycisphaerae > Phycisphaerales > SM1A02 > JADFNO01. The sequence goes on from JADFGE010000255.1 coordinate 2,519, forward strand.
ACGTCCCCACAGGCGGATGCGAGGAGCGAAAAGGAGCCCGAGGCCGATCCGCTCCAGTTGCTGCTGGACGAGATACAACAGCTTCATGCCGAAATACTGACGCTTCGACGGCAGGTGGCTCAAGCGCAGATGTCGTCGTCGCAGACGAAGCGTGAGTTGGCCGAGCTGCGCCTGTTCATTGACGACCACCATGAGTTCGGGCAGGACTTCCAGCAGTACAAAGCGGTGAAGGCGATTGCCGAGCGAGAGGCCCGGGAACGGCATCAGGCGGTCGTGCGAGATCAGCGCGAGGCGCAACAGGCTGAGGGTCAAACGCGCCGGCAAGCCGCCCGGGCCGAGCGCGCCCAGCGCGAAGCCCAGGCCCGCCGACTCGCGGACTATCGTCGCGCCGGCTTCACGCCGCTCGGCCTCGACGTCTACGTGGGGAAGATGGCGTATTACTACCGCTCCAAGAACACAACCTACTATGACGTCGAGTACGTCCCGTTTCTCAGCGGGTATTTCGTCGATCCTGAGTATCGAAGGGCGCGGCCGGACTTCTCCTCGATGACCATCTCCGGAAGCGTGCTGAACGCGGCCGATGAAGTGCGCAACGTCGGCGTTGCCATCACGTTCTTCGATGAGAACGGCAACCAGGTGGGGAGCGAGACGATTCAGATCAACAACGCCCGGCCGAACGTCCCTTATCCATTCACATCAACGCTGACGATGGCGTTGAACCGGCCGTTCTCATCGTCCACAACCTACGTGCTGTACGCCGACTCGGCCGAGGGAGAGCCGCTGCCGCCGCCCCGTCCTTCGACGTCAAGCACGTCGAGCTCTCAGGGCAAGTAGTGATCGGCGAATCGCTCACCACCGCCGCCGACTCCGGAAAATAACCCGGCGCGGCTGCGTTGTTCCCGCGGAATCTCGTTGCCCGCCCTATACGCCCGGTGCGGTGGGTACACTGATCGGGCTGAGCTGCCGTCATGCCCCTAGGACACTCCCGCCATCGCCGACGCATCGTCGTGCCGCTGATCATCCTCGCCGCAGCGGCGGCCGTGGCCGTGTGGGGCACCCGAAATGAATCTCGACGCACTGATGATGTTCGTCAATATGTCCAGGCGATCTGCCAGGATATCGCCAACCAGCGTGATCCGGCTGCTCGATTGGGACGGCTCGACCCGTTCGTCGCCAAGCAAATGGTGGATTTTCTGCGCGTGGCGCTGAACGACCTACCCCCGAATCTGGAGGGTTTGGAGATTCATGTGCGTTCCGGTGACGATCCGGAATTCGGCGACGGATCGGCCACCCACACCGCCATGATCCGCGTCAGAGATCGAGATACACTCGCCCTGCGCATTGTCCATCAAGACCAAGGCGGTGATCTTGGGATCGTCGGCATATGGTGGCCGTAGCCCATGGATCGCGCGCGTCATTGAAGAAAAATATTCGCCCATGCAAGTCTGGCTCAATGGAGAGTTCGTCGATCACGATAGCGCATCCGTTCCCGTTTTTGACGCGGGCTTTCAGCACGGCGTCGGACTATTCGAGACGATGTCGGCGCGCAACGGCAGAGTATTCCGCGCTGAGGCTCATATGCACCGGCTCATCGAGTCCGCGCGCGAGTTGCTCCTCAGCGATCGTCTGCGTGAAGCGCCGCTTATCGAAGCGGTACACCACGTCGTGCAGCGCAACGATCTCGAGGCGGCGCGCGTTCGACTGACCGTCACCGGCGGCAACCTCAATCGTCTTCAATCAAAGGGCGAGGGGCAGGTCGATCCGGCGGTGCTGATCGTCGCCCAACCGCCGACCGTGTATCCACCGGCGTTCTTTGCCGACGGTGTCACCACGATCATCGCCGACGGCCGGGACAATCCGTTCGACCCCATGGCCGGGCACAAGACGCTGAACTATTGGCCGCGCATCCACGCCCTGCAAAACGCGGCGTCCAAGAAGGCCGGGGAGGCGATCCGGTTCACCGTCAGCAATCACCTGGCCGGCGGTTCGGTGAGCAACATCTTCCTCGTCAAAGACGGCGAGCTGCACACGCCGATCGCGCGCGGCGAAGAGGTCAAGCAGGCGATCGCGTCGTCCGTGCTGCCGGGAATTACCCGGGCCGCGATCATCGAGCTCGCCGAGTCGATGAACATCGACACGGTCAAACGGCTGCTCGACATCAACGATCTGCTGGCCGCCGACGAGGTGTTCCTCACGAACTCGAGCTGGGGCGTGCTGCCGGTCGTCGGCGTGGAGCGCGAGAAGATCGCCGAAGGCGAAGTCGGGGAGTTGACACATCAGTTGCGCGCAGCCTGGTTGGCCTTGGTGGATCAAGAGACGAGCCTCGCATCGGACTGAACCACCGTTGCGCGCACGAGATATATTGACGATAGGGTTTAGTTTGCGCGCGCCACGGTTGCCGCGCGGGCGGTTGTTGGTTGTGAGTTGGTGGTGATTGG
>JADFGE010000256.1 GCA_022567855.1 Planctomycetota bacterium
ATGCGGCCACGGCGTTGCCGCCGATCACGGCGTACTTGATACCCGCCTCATCGAGCGCGGCTGTTACGCGCCTCAGTCGTTTCTCGACGCGATCCACCGCCATTACGAATGCTCGGTAATCTGTTCCACGCATAGAGCCCAAATTGTAGTCACATCGCAAGACTACCGCAGATAACAAGGCGCTTCACCACGCCGCGGGATCCCACAGATAATAGAACCCGCTTTGTTCGAGCAGTGGACCGGCGTTGAGGTTGAGCTGCAACATGTTGATCTGCGGATTGGCGCCGGGCGAACGAGCATACGCGCTGCCGACATACTCCAACGGCCGGTGGTACTTCACAAGCTTGGCGGCTGTGAGATTCGCACGTTTCTTTGCAGCTGCGAACGCATCACGCAGGTCACCGGTGCTGTCAATCAATCCGACCTCGGCGGCGCGCTTGCCTGTGACAACACGGCCGTCGGTAATCCACTCTAGATCAGCGATCGACAAGTTGGGACGACTGTCAGTGACGATCGCCACGAAGTTGGCGTAGAATTCATCCACCAGTCCTTGCAACAGAGCACGGTGCTCCGGCGGCATGGGTTCAAACGGAGAGCCCGCCGCCTTGTTCGGCCCGGAGGTGATCGCATCGGCCTTGATCCCGATCCGGCGCATGCCTTCGGAGAAGTTGAAGGTCTGGATGATGACGCCGATCGACCCGGTGATCGTCGTGGGATGGGCGATGATCTCATCAGCGGCGCAAGCGATGTAATACCCGCCGGACGCGGCCACGTCACTCATCAAGACGACGACCGGCTTCTTCGTCGTCCGCTTGAAGTGTTGAATCTCGCGGTAGACGATGTCGCTGGCGGTGACGGTCCCGCCGGGCGAGTTGATGCGCAAGACGATCGCCTTGATCTTGGAGTCTTTGGCGGCCTTGTGCAGCGACTCGACGAGCCGGCTGACCGGATTCTCGCCTTTCCTGAGCAAACCGGGACGATCGGCATCGGCGATCATGCCCGTGATCTGAATCAGCGCAATCTTGTCCGAGGAGTCGGCCCCGGGGTCTTCAAGCACGACGGTCTCAGTCAAACCGTCCACCGCGGGCACGACATCAATGATCAACCGCATGCCCCCGCAGCCGCTGAGACACGACATCAAACCGAACAAAACCAGTATTCGAATGCTCATAGTGGCGAACTCCCGTTATCGGCCGCTCCAAACGCACCGCTGCGGCATATCTTATGGGCGCTATGACGCACGATGTTACCGGTCATACGGCAGGACATGTTCCGGTGCTGCTGGAGGAAGCGCTGGGTCTGCTCGATCCGCGCCCAGGCGATGTTGCGGTGGACTGCACAGCCGGTGGCGGCGGGCACAGCGCGGCGCTGGCACGGGCGATCGGTCCGGGCGGGCGTCTGATCAGTATCGACCTTGACCCGCAGAGCCTTGCCTCGACCGCGCAACACATGCAGGGTTGGGCGGGACAGTTTGTATCCATACGCGATAGTTTCGTGCGCGTGGCCCAACATCTTGTGCAGCGGCAGCTTCGCGCGGATGTGGTGCTGGCGGACCTGGGGTTCAGCTCAGGTCAGATGCACGAGGCTGGGAGGGGATTCAGCTTCCGAACCGACGGGCCGCTAGACATGCGCTACGACCCCGATGGTCCGGTGACCGCCGCCGATCTTCTTCGCTCCTGTACGGAGGAAGAGCTTGCCGATTTGATCCGCCGGTATGGCGAGGAACCGCTCGCGCCGAAGATCGCGCGAAAACTTGTACAAACTCGCAAGGACCAGCCGATCCAAACCACGGCACAGCTCGTGCAGGTGGTTCAAGAGGCGTACGGTAGACGGGCGCGGAAGTCACGATTGCATCCCGCCACGCGGACCTTCATGGCCCTTCGCATCGCGGTCAACGACGAGTTGGCTGCGCTTGAAGCGCTGATGGATCAGGTGATCGACGGCGCGGCGAAGGTTGGTGAAGGCGGCTGGCTCAATTCCGGGGCAAGGGTGGCGGTCATCAGCTTCCACAGCCTGGAGGACCGCATCGTCAAGCGGGCCTTTGTGCGCCTGGCCGAAGGCGGTCTGGGCACGCGGCTCACGAAACGGCCGATCACGGCCGGTGCAGATGAGGTCGCCGCCAATCCGCGAGCACGTTCGGCAAAACTTCGGGTCGCCACGGTGGGCGGACCGAAACAAATGATGAAGGTCGCGCCCGCCGGGTCCTGAAACCCGGTGAGGCCAAAGCAGGGAAGCTCAAAGGCCTATGACAAGGGAAAACAAGTTGGCGTTGGTCGTCGGATTCGCCCTGATTGTGTTCGTGGGCGTGTTGGTCTCGGACCACTTCTCTGCGGCGCGACTCAACGAGCCGGCCGATCTCACGCTCGGCCAAGGCTCGTCCGACAACACCGCGCAAAACGATCAGGCTCTCATCGATCTGCAGGTATCCGCGCCGGCGCCTGACGATCGGGTACGTGCCGGCCGTCCCGCGCTGGTGCCGACGCAGTACCTGGCAAACCACGGCGGCGCGAACGAACAACCCAAACCCAACGAAGTTCAGACGATCCGGCTCCCGGATTTGCAGGCGCTTCCACCGGCCTCGCCGAAACGCAACGCCGCTGAGATTGCCGATCATCACGTTCGGTTCGTCGAGGTTCGCGCGGGCGAGTCACTCAGCAGCATCTGCGGACGTGAATACGGCGATCAATCGCTCGCGTCGGCTTTGGCCGACTACAACGGAATCACCGATCCGGATCTGGTGCAACAAGGCCGGCGACTGCGCCTGCCCGATCCGATCGTGCTCGGGGCAAGCCCGGCAAAGCCGCGACCGACCGCATCCGATCCGCGCTACGCCAGGTACACCGTGAAGCCGGGCGAGTCGTTGTCTGAGATCGCGAACCGATTGTTGAAGTCAGCCGAACGATGGCGGGAGTTGTACGACTTGAACCGCGACGTGATCCGCGATCCGGATTCGGTCGAAGCAGGGACGACGATCAAGGTGCCCGTCACCGGGAGCGGCTGACGGGCGGTGGGGACAGTCGCACATCAGGTTTGGCACAGCACGGATATCGCGCCGCCGGCGCCGTAGCAAAAGGGAGCGTCGAAGAGATGTTTGCCAAGCTTCTGCTGATCATCTTGATTACCGGTGCGACCGCATGCATCTTGCTGGTCAATCGACAGCAGCGCATCGAGACCGCCAACGACATTGCGCACATCCACCGGTGTTTGCTTGAGCATGATCAGGCGCTGTGGACGATGCGAAACGAGGTTGCTGCACGATGTCAGCCGGACGAAGTACGCCTCGCCATCGCCAAGCTGGCCGGTGGGTGGCGTCCGATTCCGTCGGTGCCGCGCCGAGAGACGCGATCGGCGACGCAGCTCGCTGCCCGCGATCGAGAGCCGACCAACAAGCTCGATTTTAGCGGATAACGCGCATGCGGTACCAAAATCAACTGCGATTGCACCACTCGGATCGCGCGACGGCGTGGACGAAGCTTGTCGTCTTCGCCATGATCGCCGGTTTCGGGTTGCTGCTCGTCCGTGTCGGTCAGATGAAGCTGCGACCCGACCCGCAACTTGCCCAGGCCATGTCACCACGCCTGTCGAGCCTTTCGGAACTGGCCAAGCGAGGCGACCTGTTGGACGCACGTCACCGCGTCCTGGCCACGAGCACCGTCGCCTATCGTCTTTTCGTCGATCCGACAGTCGTAAGCGATGCACAGACGGTCGCGGTGGACATCGCCGAGGTGATCGACGCTGATCCGGTTGAGATCGATCAAAGGATTCTCGCGCGGCCCGGGCGACGGTACGTCGTCATCGACCACGAGTTGGACGACTGGCAGGCGCAAGCGATCCGCCAAGCGAACCTGACGGGCGTCGGGTTGCAGGCACACCTGGTGCGAAACTATCCGCACGGCGAAATCGGGGCCGGGGTGATCGGCAAAGTTGGGTTCGAGCACACCGGCCTCGGCGGAATGGAGCACCTGTTCGAGGCGACGCTGGCGCCGCGAGATGGACGATTGACCTATCTGCGTGACGCCAATCGCCGTGCGCTGTGGATCGACCCCAAGGCGCATCGTCCGGCTGTAGACGGCCGCGACGTGCAACTGAGCATTGACTTGGTTATTCAGCAATTCATCGAACAACGGCTCGAGGAAGCTGTCAACGAGTTCAACGCCGGCGGCGGGCGTGCGATCGTGCTCGATTGCCGCACGGGCGAAATCCGGGCCATGTGCGATGTGCTGAATCCCCGGCCGGACTGGGACGAAGTCACCACCGACCCGGGCCGGGACATTCACCGTGCGCTGGGACGCAACCGGTGTGTGACTGACCCCTATGAACCGGGCTCGACGTTCAAGCCGTTCGTGTGGGCGGTTGCCACTGAGTTGGGTAGGGCGCAACCCGAGGAGATCTTGCCTACACCAAGCGCACCGGCGTACCGCACAACCCAGGGTCGACGGATCCGCGACTCCCATTACCACGGGCCGGTCAGTTGGCGCACGGTGCTCATCAAGTCGATCAATAGTGGGATGGCCATCGTGGCTGAGCGCATGACACACGATGAGCTGCAAGGCGCGGTTGCGAGGTTCGGCTTCGGGCGCAAGACGGGCTGCGGTCTGGGGGGTGAGTCGCCTGGCTTGGTAACGACCAGCGCGAACTGGAATCATTACACGCAGACGTCGGTCGCGGTCGGGCACGAAATTGCGGTAACGCCGATGCAGATGGTTCGGGCGTTCAGTGTGTTTGCCCGGGACGGCACACTGCCGGCAATTCGCATCACCGCTGCGACAACCGAGGACGAGACATACCCTGTGCGCCACCAGGTGATCCCCCCTGAGATTGCGAAGCTGGTGCGCGAAGTCCTTCGCGACGTGATGCCCGAAGGAACAGGTCGCAACGCGCAGTCCGATCAATACCGGATTTTCGCGAAGTCCGGGACGTCCCAGTT
>JADFGE010000257.1 GCA_022567855.1 Planctomycetota bacterium
CCATGCACTTGTGATCCCATTCCCATGGTGTCTAGCCGTGGGAGTGCCTACAAAGACGGTGTTGACGAAGAAGGCCGGTGGCATTGCGTCATCGATAGCGACGGCACCGCCATCCACTACCTGGACTGGGGCTCGCCAGGTAAGCGCCCCCTGCTGCTCCTTCACGGCGGTATGCAATCGGCCCACACGTGGGACCTGATCGCCATAGCGATGAAGCCGACGACCGATCCCATCAGGATGATCATGATCGGCTCGATGATGCTGGTCACGGCCTTGATCGCATCGCGCAGCGCTTTGGAATAGAAGACCGAGATTTCGTCGAGCACCTCGGCCAAGCGCCCGGACTCCTCGCCCGCGGCCAGCATCTGGATCACCGATCTCGGCAGCAGCGTCGACTTGTTCAGCTGCGTCTGAATCTTCTTGCCCTGCTTCACGGCGGCGTAGACACCACGCCACATCTTCTTGTACATAATGTTGCCTGTCACATCGCCCGTGATGGCCAGCGTATCGAGCATGGGTACGCCGGCATTGAGCAGCTCACCCATCGTTTGCAGCGACCGGCTGATATACAGCGCTCGGAACATCCGTTTGAACAGCGGCACGGTAAGTTTGGTCTTGTCCCACCAGAGATGGCCGATTTCCGTCCGAATGAAGGCGAGGAATCCGCCGATGACACCCGCGGCCCCGAGCAGGACCGTCCACCAGTACTTGACGGCCCAATCCGACAGCGCCAAGAGGAAGGTGGTGGGCCAGGGCAGGACGTCTTCTTTGCCCTGAAAAACGGTGGCGAACTTCGGCAGCACGAATATGAGCAGGAACACCGTGACGCCAATGGCCATCGTGGCGATGATGCCCGGATAGATGCTGGCCCCGATGACCATCTTGCGCGTTTCGAGCTGCTGCCCCACGTAGCCGGCGATGCGGTCGAGCATTCTGGAGAACGAGCCGGACATTTCCGAGGCCCGGACCATGTTCACATACAGCGGCCCGAACAGCTTCGGGTACTTCGTGATCGCCTCGGAGAACTGCTTGCCCGACTCGACGTCCATCTTGATTGCCAGCAGGATCTTGCGGAACTTGGGGTTGGTGATCTGGTCTGCAATTCCGTCGAGCGCGGCCCGCAGACTGATCCCGGCCCGGATCATGACCGCCAGTTGCGTCGTGAAATCAAGGATGTCCTTCTGAGACGGGCCCGACGAGTAGTTCAGCGCGGCCCACAGCTTGTTGCCGATTTGCGCGCTCGTTTGCTGAACCGGGATCAACTGCAGAACATGGTGCCCCTGATTGCGCAGGATGGCCGCGGCCGCGCCGGCGTTCTCGGCGGTCAACGTGCCAGCTTGCAGCTGGCCCGAAGAGTGTCGCGCTTGGTAGCGGTAATGCGGCATAGACGCGGCGCCCTAGGCCCTTACGCGGCCAGTTGTCGTTCCAGCTTGTCGGGGTAGGCGGCCTGCGCCACCGCATCCTCGCGGCTGATCAGACCGTTGAAGTACAGCTCGGCGATCGAGTTGTCCAGGCTGATCATCCCCATCTGGCGGTTCGTGTCGATCACGTTGGGAATCTCGAACGTTCGTGACTCGCGAATGATGTTGCGGATCGCAGGCGTGCACAACATCACTTCGACGGCCGGCGCCATGCCGGGTTTATCGATGCGGCTGAACAACGTCTGGGAGATCACCGCCTGCAGCGTGTTGGACAGCATCGACCGAATCTGGTTCTGTTGCCCGGCGGGGTACATGTCGATAATTCGTTCCACCGTCTGCGAAGCGTTGACCGTGTGCAGCGTCGAGAGGACCAAGTGCCCGGTTTCCGCCGCCGAAATCGCCAGCGCCGACGTCTCCAGGTCCCGCATCTCGCCGACGAGAATGATGTCCGGATCCTGACGCAGCGCGTGCTTGAGACCGGACGCGAAGTTTGGCATGTCCTGGCCGAGCTCGCGCTGCTCGATCAAGCACTTGTTGGATTGGAACGCATACTCGACCGGGTCCTCCAACGTGATGATGTGCTTGCGGTAGCGCTCGTTCATCGACTGGATCATTGCCGCCAGGGTCGTCGACTTGCCCGAGCCGGTGTCGCCCGTGACGAGCACCAGACCGCGCGGCAGGTACGTCAGCCGGCTGATCACCTCGGGAAGATTCAGATCGTCTAACGGGGGAACCTTTTCCTTCACCGCACGCATCGCCAGACCGATCGTCCCGCGCTGGCGGTGCGCATTGACGCGGTACCGTCCGAGCCCCTCGATCTGGTAGGAAAAGTCAAGGTCCTTGCGCTCCTTGAACACGGCCCGCTGCTCGGGCGTCGTCATTTCGTGAAGCGCCGCCTCGGCCGCTTCCGGCGTAAGGATCGGACAATCCATCGGCGTCATCACGGTATGCACGCGCATCATCGGCGGATGACCGCTGATGAGGTGGATATCCGACGCGTCGTGTTGGTGCGCTGTTTTGAGTATCTCGCCAAGCTGCATGAGAGCTCCCTATTGCTGATATTCCCGGCGTACCACGCCGTCTCGATTCATATCGACACGGGTTGCGCGCGGCATCACTCCCGAGCTTGAACCTTCGGACCTCTTGCGGGTGGTTACGCCGCCAAACAAAGCTGTGCCATCTGTGTAAGTTGGGGGAAGCGCGACACCTGGGGCGCGCCTCTGGCGGGCGATGCAGACGGGCCAACCAGCGCCGGCGCGGTTACCGCGATGTCCTAGAACTCTGTCGTGGGTCGATTGACCCCCGCTGCTCCCCAGGCGCGCGGATTAGCGGGCCTGCCCGTTTGCCGGCCCGTTTTGAGCCGTGAGATTCACGACCCCATGGGCCGCAAACGCCGCCTTCGGCCTGCGGACCCCCGTGTCGAAGAGGATCTCCGCGATATCACCTGGGGCAAGGTACAGGACGTGACCGACCAGATCGTACGTTGCCTGCGACGGGGCCGATGCCGCCGTCCACCCAAGCTGGTCGTACCGCACAATCGCCGGGATCGTCAGTCGGCGCGTGCCGTTCGCCGGCAAGGTGGCTGAAGCCGCCCATCGACCGTGGTAAGCCGGTGCGCCGTCTATGGCCAGGGTGTAGCTGAACTCGTGTAGGGCTAACGGCTGCTGGTTCGGGTTCTCAAGGACGAGGCTGAAGCCCAGCCCTACAAGGCCGTCGCCGGTCTCGGTCACCGTCGCGTCCACCACCGATATCACTGGGTCACGGTAGATCGTGCACGCGGGTATAGCCGAAAGAGCAAGAAGCAAGATGAGAAGGCTGGCCGGTGTCGGCCGCCACGAGGTGTGCATGGGCCCAATGTACCTCAGCCGACGTGGCGGGTCGAGCATGACCCCACCGCGGGGTTTGGCCCGTCTCCCCCTGGACCTGACGCGAAGGGCGCTACGATTGAAGGGATTGCGGAGATCGCTGATGCGAGATTGTCGGCTAGGTCACGGGGCACACAAGACGTCGGGGCTTCGGACCCGCCGCCTGGGCTGGCGGTGCGGCTGCCTCGGGCCGATCGTGCTGGCGTCGTTCGTGGCCGCAGCCGGGCCGCCTCAGAACCCAGTTTACCTTGACGACTCGCCTCGGGCCTGGGAGCAGTTCCAGTTGGCCCAGGATCAGGCGCCCGACAATGCCGGCGAAGCGGTGCGCCTTTATCAAGAACTGCTCGACGACTATGCAATGAAGCTTGTGCCGATGACGGCCGCGACCGAGGATCAGTTCGTTGCCGTCCGCGCCCGTGTGCTGGCGGAGCTCTTTGCGGACGAGCGGTTGCTCGAACGATACCGGCTCATTGAAACCGCCCAAGCACAACGTCTGCTCGCAGCCGATGAGCTGAAGCGCCTGGCCATCACGCGTTCGGCGACGGAACCGGGGTTGGAGGCGTTGCTCCGGCTCGGTCAGTGGAACCTCGAGTCCGCACGTTTTCGCTCAGCGCTGGGTTGGCTGTCCGAGGCGGCGAATCATCCGGACCTGACCGGTGACCGCGCGTCGCACTGCTGGTACATGATCGGCATGGCTGCGCACTACCTCGGCGATACCGCGGGTCGGGACCGCGCGATCGCGGTGTTGCACGAGCTCGCAAGCGAAGCCGAGCCGCTGCGCGAGGCGATGCGCCGACTGTCAGCAGGAATCTCGAAGTCGCCCGTCGAGCCGTCCATCTCAATCCTGGATCGCGCGGAGGCCGTCCAGTTGCACGAGTTGGTGTCCCAGCCGATCTGGTCGACCCGACTCGACGGTACGCCGTTCAGTCAGCGAGCGCTGCTGGCCGGCCTCGATCGGTCGGCCTCGACCGCGCCCCGCCAACAAGGCCCGGGACCGGGTGTCGAACTGACCGCGGCCGCCACCGTCGCCGGGTCCGTCGTATACATCAACGAGGGTCGGACCATTCGGGCGATCGATCGTTTCACCGGTCGCTCGCTGTGGCGGCCGTACGTTGATCGATCCGCCAATTCAACGTTGAGTCGTTCCGGTGACCGAATCGCGGACCTGAATATTGTGGTGACCGAAGGCAACACGCTGGTCACGTTGACGGGACACGCCTACGCCGACGGCAGGGACGCCCGAGCCGCCGATCGAAGAGTGGTGTGCCTGGACGCGAGCAATGGCGAGCTGCGCTGGGCTCGGCGCATCGATCGTCTGGACGGCAAGGAAGAGTATGGCGGACTCATCCCCCACGGCGCGCCGGTCGTGGCCGAGGGCGCGGTGTTCGTCTTGGCCAGGAAAGTGAGCCGGCAGCTCCTGACGAGTTGCTATTTGATCTCGCTGGATCTAGCCGACGGCCGAGTGCGCTGGGCCCGGCATATCGCCTCCAGCGGCGGGATCCGCAGTCGCGTCGCTCGGCCGTTCTCCTCGCCGATCTATCACGACGGTGATCTGGTGGTGGCGACCCCGGTCGGGGCCGTGGCGAGGATCCGGGCCGATACCGGCGAAACGCGATGGCTTCGCCGATAC
>JADFGE010000258.1 GCA_022567855.1 Planctomycetota bacterium
TTCGGCCACGGCCTCACTGGCGCTGGTCGATCTGTTGGACCTATCATGGAATCGGGAACACGTGGACAGTCACCCATCCGTTGCGTCCGTTGCCTCTACCCTTGCCGTTGCGTTTACCGCTGCCGCTAGCCGCTGCGCCGGAAGGTTCTTTCGGCCTCGAAGCTAGCACGATAGTAACTGACGCCTCTAGCTCGTCCTTCTTTCCGCCAGACATCACGACTGCGGCGACGATCTCATCCCGCTTAAGTCCGCGCTTCGACAGCTCAAAGAAAGACCTCTCTGAAAAGCCGTACTTGTCGCCCAGCATGTTGATCCAGATGATGTTTTCAAAGTCGTTCCCTTTGACGCGCATCTTGTTGAACGTGCCAGGGTGCATCCCCAGCCGCTTTGCGACGTTGCCCCAACCCTCGCCTTTCGGCTTCTGTCTCAGCACGTCGTGCAACGAGTATCCGCTGTGATGGCTGATCACGATTGCCGGGCCGATGTTGGCGGAGGATTGCATCTACACGATCCGCGGTCACGTCTACACCGGCCGCGACGCGATCATGGCAACGTATGTCAACAGCGACAGGAACGCCCAAAAGAAGTTTGATCGCGTTGAATACGAGAGCGAGGTCAACCCTTCGGATGATGGCCGGTACGTGATTCAGTATCTCGATCGTCTGACTCACAACGACCAGGTGCACGAGCATCGCTGCAAGCAGATTCTGTCGTTCGATGAGACCGGCGTCATTTGCAGGATCGAGCACGTTGATCTGCCGGGCGAATCTGAGGCGCTCGAATCATATCTCGATCGTGTCGGGCTCACCCTGGATGGATGAATTTCGATCCGTCGGGATGACCCGCGACGGAGGTACAAATACACACGAAGCACACGCGCGCTGGCTGCCGGCAATGGATGAGCAGCGACACGTTACCTCGCTTCGTTCACGCGGATACATCGACATTTGCGGAGAACATCAGCCCAGGCCGACGATCGAGCCGTGCCGGGCGATCAGGCGCTCCATGCGTGATGCGATCGTCGGGACTTTGGCGGAGTCAAGTCGCGTGCAACAGACGACGAGCATTTCGACTAATCCGTGATAGTCGCTCACACTGATATGCTCGGGTCCGACGCGGGCTCGGCGCCGCCCCGCAGCCACGCCGTCGATATCCACCATGTTGTGATAGTTTCCCAACGGGAGGCAGAGACAGGTGGATTCGTAGCCGTAGCTCGAAAATGTCGTGGCCTCGCACGTCCCGCCGGGCATGAGCTTGCGCTGCCATTTGAATGATGGATGACGCTGTTGGTGGAGCGTCATGATCGCGCTGATGCGATTGGTAAGTTGTGGGCCAAAGACGCTGGCTTTATCGCCAACGCGAACGATCGGCCCGGCCCCGATTGGTGATTCGGCGAAGCTGCGCGAGTTTTCCAAGCAAATGAGGCGTGCGCGTTTTGGCACGGAGCGGAGCTTGCACGCAGCGATAGCGCCGATGAATCCGATTTCTTCGGCCCGCGTCAGCAGCACGCCGACATTCCCCGCGGACTGGCGTTTGCGCAGCACATCAAGCGCCGCCAAAGCCGCCGCGACGGCGGCGACATCATCACACGCCGATGCGTAAAGGATTCCCTTCTTCACGATGGATCTACGGCTCACGTCGCGCAACGCCCAGCGCCCGATGTCGCCGGGCGCGACTGACTTCGTTGCGCGGGACAGCCGGGCCTTGACGCGCTTGAACGGTTTGATCTTGCTGTTCAGTGCGGTGATCGCGGCGCGGTGGGGGCGATCGTTGGCGTCGAATATCTCGATGCGGGCGGCTTCAAAGTATGGATCTTGAACACCGCCACGGAACTCCAGTTCGACTTCCCGGCCCTTGAGGACTTTGCGAACGACGAAGGCGGGATGATCCATGTGCGCCGTGATGAAGATGGCCCGCGCGCTTGAGCGCCGCTTCTGCGTGACGATGAGGTTGCCTGCTTTGTCGCGGCGCAGGTTGAGGTTGCCCCGAGCCTTGACCCATTGTTCGACCCAGTTGATGACGCGATCTTCGCACCCCGCGGCGGTGGGTAGGGCTGTCACTTCCTTCAGCCAGCGTAGATGCGTCTTTCGTTGTGCGGTCGTGGTCATGGCGGCAGTGTAGAGACGCGGTCAGCGGTTCGCTATCAGGGATGCGCGACGCCTCAGGTGTGCTCTGTCGGGTCAAGGTGAGACGGCGAAACGCTAAACCTTCGATGCCAAGATGCCTACACTATTGATCTATGCCGCTGTCACCGATTCCAGAGATATTTGATGAGCTTCGCGCGGGCCGCGTCATCGTGCTCGTGGATGATGAAAACCGCGAGAACGAGGGGGACTTCGTCTGCGCTGCTCAGAAGGTGACGCCTCAGATCATCAACTTCATGACGCGCATCGGCGCGGGCTATCTCTGCGTGTCGCTGACCACCGCCGACTGCGATCGGCTGAATCTCGTTCCCCAGGCGTCGACAAACTCCAGCACTTGGGGTACGCCGTTGACGGTCACGGTTGACGGGCACCGGAGGCACGGAGTCGGCACGGGGGTCTCGGCCTTCGATCGCGTCAAGACGATCGAGCTGCTGATCGATGAAAAAATGTCGCCCGACGATTTCGTTCGTCCCGGGCACATCAATCCGTTGCGGGCGCGCGAGGGCGGGGTGTTGGTGCGTACGGGTCAAACCGAAGGCGCGGTTGATCTGGCGCGGCTCGCGGGGCTGCACCCCAGCGCGGTGCTGATCGAAGTCGTGCGCGAGGACGGCAACATGGCCCGCATGGGAGACCTTGAAGCCATCTGCGCCGAGCACCGCCTCAAGATGTGCTCGGTCGAGCAGATCATCGAGCATCGACTGGCTAAGGAACGTCTGATCCAGCGGATCGAGCCCGTACAGGGCACGCAGATCGAAACGCCCCAGGGCCGATTCAATCTCATCGCGTATCAAAGCGCGATCGATCCGTTGCCTCACGTCGCGCTGACGGTCGGCGGGGTGGGCGATCTGAACGACGACGGCGCGGCGAAACCGATCGAAGAGCCCGTCCTGGTTCGCGTGCATCGGCGCGATCTGCTGGGCGATATTTTCGATGAAGCCTCCAACCCGACGGGCGAGCAGCTTCGCGCGTCGATGCGGATGATCCAGGAAGCGGGACGGGGGGCGTTGGTGTACCTGAGGCCGGAGGGTGCCGGCGATGATCTTCGCCAGCGTCTGCTGCGGATCAGCCGGCCGGGCGTCAGTGACGTCAACGTGCCGGACCTGACCCGGACCGACGGGGTGGCGGCGCGGGTTCAGCCGATGGATCGGCGGGACTTCGGCATTGGCAGCCAGATTCTGCTCGATCTGGGGTTGCGACGGCTGCGGATCCTGACCAATCACCCCAAGAAGCTGCGCGGGCTGCAAGGCTTCGGTCTGGACATCGCCGAGCAGGTCCCGATCGTTCAATTAGGTTCGGCCGCCAACCTCAGGGGTGCCAACCCGTGCTGAGAGCGTGTGAGGGCGGTTTGGGGTTATTTTTTGGAATTTTTTTTCAAGGTTGCGCAGGATCAGCGGCAAAACGGCGTAGATAAGGGCAGAGGGCGCGTGTGCGAGCGACGCCGCGGCCCACGGTCGAACTGGGAGCGAGCCCGGTGCAATTGCTGGAAGCAGGATCTTCGCATACGGACTGGTCGATGATCGCCGAGGCCGGCCAGCTTGACGAAGAGGCGGCGGCGGCCGCCTTGGATCAACTGGTGCGGCGCTACTGGCCGGCGGTGTACGCCTACATCCGCGGGTGCGGCCGAAACGTCCACGAAGCGGCGGACCTCACGCAAGGCTTCGTGTGTGACGTCATGATCGCCCGTCGCTTGTGTGCGGCGGCGGACCCGGACCGCGGGCGTTTCCGCACGCTGCTGCTCAGCTCGCTGCGCCACTACCTCCAGCAGGAGCACCGGCGCGAGAATCGACGTCGGCGCGGCGGTGAGTTGTCCCGACCGTTGAAACTCACCAAAGCCGAGATCGAAAGCATCGAAGACCCGTCGCACGAGACGCCCGAGGCGGCCTTTTGTTTCCAGTGGAGCACGATCCTTGTTCGCCGAGTGCTCCACCTGGTGCGCGATGGCTGCCTCGCAAACGGGCTCGATTCGCATTGGGCGGTGTTCGAGCAGCGCATGGTGCGTCCGATGTTATTTGCCGAACCGCCCACCGAGTATTCCAAGCTTGTGGTGCAACTGGGACTCAAAGACGAGTCGCAGGCGGCGAATATGATGGTGACCGTGAAACGGCGATTCGTGGCGACGATGTACATCGAGGTCGGCCGAACCGTGGTCGACCCCGCGCAGATCGACGACGAGCTGCGACAGCTTCTGCTTGATCTGGAGCGACCGGTATGACGACGATTCTTCGGGAGCAACTCAGCGATGTGATCCGATGCGCGTTGGAGGCGTCGATCGATCCGGCCATGGCCGCGGCCGATTGGCTGGCCAGAGACATCGATCCGAACTACTCCACCGCGGTCGATCTCATCACGGACCGGAGCGTGTCGCTTGAGCACCTGCAACAAGCCAAAGCCGTCTTCAAGACGATGCGGGTCCTGGGCGAGCTGTCAGCCGATCGCCGGCTGGCGGCCAAGCTGTACGCGGCCACCATCGCCGCCGGGCTGGTTCGTTTCAACTGCCGAATCAGCCGTCAATCCGACGATGCGCTACGCAGGGGGCTGCAAACTCTTCTGGATGACGCGAAGATGCCGGATCGTCTGCGTGATCTGGCCGGGGGTGCCTTGTGCATCCTCAACGATCGCGTCTAGCTCATGGTTCCTGTTTCAAGGAACTGACTCCTCCTCCTCTCACTCTCCTCAACGTGAGCTAATCAGAGGACGCAACCCCGCGACCAAGGCCGAGACGTGCCGACCGGCATGTCTCGGCCTGTTTTTGCCTAGTGTCTTCCCCATTGA
>JADFGE010000259.1 GCA_022567855.1 Planctomycetota bacterium
TTCCGATTGGTAAAGCGTTCAGCGATCAGCCTTCAGCTTTCAGTCCGCCTCCGGCGGATCTTCGACTTTCAGATTTCTGCTTTCAACTTTTTAACATTTCAACTTTTTCCGCTCTCATCCCCAGTCCCCCAGCAACATCAACAAATCAGTCACATTCACACTGCCATCAAGATTTATATCCGCTACCGATATCGTTTCCCCCCATTCACTGATGAGCAGTAGCAGGTCACTCACGTTGACAGAACAGTTGTTGTCAATATCGCCGGGGCCGGAACCTATCGGTGAGAGAATGAAGCCCACATTGCCTCCCGTCAGCAGGATTTCGCCGTATCGGGTGATCGCGGTGGCGGTCATGCTGGAGCCCACGAACTCTGGAGGGAGAAAAGAATTCAAATCTAACATCACCCCATCACGCCAGAGAAAAGCGTGTTTACCCGGTACGGAAGACACACCGACGATCTGGGCGACATCATTAATGTCATGAGCTGCACTATTTTCAAATCCGGGCAATGTCCCGAGGTCGATCGTACTGAGGCCATCCCAGAAAAAGGCGCGGGCTAATAAAGAGGATGATCCTTCAATCGGTATCCATGCGGTACCAGCTACTTGGCTATGGTTATTGATCGCCAGACCTTTTGACATCGTTGCGCCGGGAATCAAAGGCAATTCAGTGACTTGGCCGCTGTCCCATATAAAAGGCTGAGGGCTTGGGCTGAAACCGAACCAGCCAGTCACATGCCCGTGATCATTAATGTCCAGACCATGACTGCTGTTTCCTGGTAAATCATCGTTGAGATTGACCATCGAGCCGTCCGGTTTCCAAATGATTGCCGCTTCACCGGGACCGAAAATACTGTTTCCCCAATAGCCGGTGATCCAGCCGTCACGATTGATAGCGGCAGCGAAACTGAGGGTGGTCCCGGGCCAGTCCGGGAGGCGGGACGGCACACCGTTTTGCCAGATGACTGCTCGCCAAGTCAAAGTCGAGGAAAATTGAAACCCGACCACTTCGTTGATCGAATTGAGGCCGCCAACCCCCGCTTGCGTAAAGCCCGAGAGGAAGGGCAGGGGCGTGACGCCGTTGGCAGCATCCCACGTTGCCGCCTGGGGTGCGAGAAAGCAGGTGAACGCACCTCCGACCTCGCCAGTGTCAGTTATATCAATCGCATTGAAAAATGGGATATCGCCACAAGCCGGCGGCTCGATGATCTGCGTCACTTCGTAGGCACATTGCCCCCCAGCCTCAGAATCGATCCCCCCCAACACGGCAAGGCCCAAAACCAGCCGCCCCGCCACAACCAAGGATGTTCTCATTCGATTGAACCAGGCACTTCGCCCACCCCGATGCAACGCTTGATCGAGTATGGCTAGCGCGCGCGCGCGCGCTCCCGGCACCCCTCTCATAGATTCAAGATAGACTGCTTTACTCCAATTCCATCCGTGCAGGGCACTAATTTCCAAAAGACCGTCCTGCCTGGCCGTGTCCGTGCATCTCTCAAAGCGTTGGGCTGCAAGAACATAATTCTGGCTGTCGAAAAGCGCGGTCCAACCAATGACCTCGTTGTCGGACGTGTCCGTTACATTAGCAATAGCCTGAGCTGGTGGTAGCGACTCTAGGCTGGTAGCGAGGTTTCGATCGTAGCGCTCGAAGTTACCCCCTAGAAAATCGCGCACGTCTCTAACTGTTTGGCCGAGATCAGCCTCAGCAGAGTCCTGAGCTATGTCGATTTCAGCTTGGATATTCTTGGGTATCCCAACGCGATTCGATTCCCGACTGAAATGTGTCGCAAAGCGCTTATCAGCGAGCACATAAACAGCGTAATCATTTTCAGAACGATTGCAGCGGCCCATGGCCTGAACGATCCGCTGATTCAATCGGGATTTCATGAAGCCTGAATCTCTGAGATAGGCCGAAATAAATTCCTCTTGTATATTTATAGAGCGAGGTAGAGTTGTGAGGACAACTAGTCTGCATTGATCGCCAGCAAAATCCATACCATCGAAGCGTCCGCCCACGAAGAGGTGACCTGATTGTGATTCCTTGAATCGATCTATCTCATCACCGGTCGGAGTGAGGACCCAGGTCGGTTGGTTGGGGAAGCCATTTTCATCGAGCCAAGTGGAAAAAAGGGCTTGGAATTTGTTTGCGTTGGACTTGCTAGAACAGAGCCAAACGCTTTTGGGATGAACCTGCAAAGCAGCGCGAACGACTTCCGTTACTCGTTCGGGGAGGTCTTCATTGTCGATACGGTTGAGTACTATCAACCGCCTCCCGAATGTCTTTTCCGCATGCTCTGGGGCTACAGGTATCTGTGTGAGTGCTCTGATGCCAAGCCTGCGCTGTAGATCACCGGGAATGCCGATAGTCGCGCTCATGTAGATCCGTTGCCTGGCGCCATCGTAATGAGGGTTGGCGATCAACGGATAAACGTAAGGACGGATCCAGAGTGAGTTCGAACTGAGATAGATATTGGCATCCTGAAGAGAACCACGTAACCGATGCCACCGGAATGCTAAATCCTGATCCGCCTGGAGCGCCGGCGACGCGTCGATAATCTCAGTGAAGCGAGCTGCGACGGCGATCTGATCGATGAATGACAGAAGCTCAGGAGGTTTAGTTGCCGGTGCTTCATCATCAAGCGCGTCGGCGAGCACCGAGTACTCGGGGAATCGGGCCAGAAGTTCCGACGCGAGTTCCCGGAAAAGGTCGGGATGATCGATCTTTTCAATCTCAACCGAGTACAGCGAGTGGAGGCATTCCTCCATCAAGTGCGCATCGTCCATAATTAGGAGGTCGGCTGGATCGACGACCGGATTTTGGTTGAAGTAGACCCAGTAGTTCATGACAGCGACCGCTTCCGCCCTCTGGAACGCCCGCGTGCGAGTCGCAGGGATCGATGCTGCACTCCCCTCCATCACGACACGCGGGATGCCCAACGAGTCCGCTTCCTCGGCTAGTTGACGGGCCAGCGTCTTGTTCGCGGACAGGATCGCGACCGTACGCCCCTCGCGCCTCCATGCCTCGGCGATGAGCAGAGCGATCAGCGTCTTTCCTCCGCCAGTGGGGAGCTCAATCGCGACGTCTGAATTGTCTGTAAAGCCTTCTGCGTATGATTGCAGCACCAGGGCCTGGGCTGCCTGGTGCACGGTGAACATCGAGGCGTAGCCGACCACGACGATGACGGCGAGAACCGCCCCGAGGCCGATGAGTATGCCGCGGTTCATTCCGCACCTCCCGTCGTACGACGTTTTTGCAACTCGGGCAACGGCAGGTAGGGCAGCACGCCCTGGCCGCCGATGCCGCGGCTGTCGATGACGATCTTGGTCATGTCCTTGAGCACGATTTCCATGGTCTCCAGGTAGATGCGCTGGATGGTCACCTCGCGCGCCACCTTGTAGGAGTCGTAGACCGAAAGGAAGCGCTCGGCGTCGCCCTCGGCGCGGGCGACCACCTCGGCCTTGTAGGCGTTGGCCTGTTGCACGATCTGCGCCGCCTCGCCACGGGCGCGCGGGATGATCGAGTTGGCGTAGGCCTCGGCCTCGTTGATCGCGCGTTCGAGGTCGGCGCGGGCGCGCTGGACATCGCGGAAGGAGTCGATCACCGCCTCCGGCGGGTCGACCTTCTGCAACTGCACCTGGGTGATCTGGACGCCGGCGCCGTATTCATCGAGAATCGACTGCAGCAGCTCCTGGGTGCGGGTCTCGACATCGAGCCGGCCGTCGGAGAACGCATATTCGGCGTTGGTCTTGCCGATGACCTCGCGCATGGCGCTTTCGGCGGCGTCGCCCACCGTCTGCTCGGGCGAGCGGATGTTGAACAGGAACTGGCCGGCGTCCTTGATGATCCACAGCACGACGAAGTTGACGTCGATGATGTTCTCGTCGCCGGTCAGCATCAGGGCTTCGTTGGGCACCTGGCGCGCGATGGTGCTGCGCGTCGTCTCGGAGCCCGAGCGGTAGCCGACCTCGACGCGGTGCACCCGCGTCACCTTGGGCGTGTAGACCTGACCGATGGGTGCCGGGTAGTTGTAGTTGAGGCCCGGCTGGGTGGTCGCCACCCACGCGCCGAACACCAGCTCGACGCCCTGCTCGTCGGGCTCCACCGTATAGAAGCCGCTGCCCAGCCATACCGCGATGATCAGCGCGATGATGAGGACCAGGCTGCGGGCGCCGCCGAAGCCGCCGGGCAAGAAGCGCTTGACGCGATCCTGGCCCTTGCGCAGAAGGTCTTCGAGGTCGGGGGGTCGCGGGCCGCCCGGTCCACGGCCCCAAGGGCCCCGGCCGCTGCCATCGCCGCCCGGATAACTCCATGGCATATGTCTTGCCTAGCCAGTTGCGGACATTCACGGCGTAAAGATGCTAAGAGCATTTCCTTGTCTTAACACCGAACCTGGCGGATTTGGTATGCCCTTTTTCGAGGGTCCGCCGGATAGAACCGCGATTTCCCGTGCAAAAAGCGCGCTCGTTGGGAAGCTATTTTCCGCCCGGAAGGGTGTCGCACGAACAATCGGGCTCAGTGGGTGACGACGCCCTTGATCTCCTTGACGGCGGAGCCGCTGGAGATCGCCTCGACCGCCGCCTTCTCGGGCCAATCGATCGGCTCGGGCTGCTCGACCAGTGCGTACTGCAACGCCTCGTCGACAGTGGCCGCGGTGATGATTTCGATGCCGCGCCTCACGTCGTTGGGGATTTCCGAGAGGTTCCGTTCGTTCTCCTTGGGGATGATCACCGTGGTGATGCCGCCGCGCAGCGCCGCCAGCAGTTTCTCCTTGAGGCCGTCGATAGGCAGCGCGCGGCCGCGCAGCGTGATCTCGCCCGTCATGGCAACCGATGAGCGCACCGCGATACCCGTCAGGACCGAGATGATTGACGTGCACATCGCCACGCCGGCTGACGGTCCCTCCTTCGGGGTCGC
>JADFGE010000014.1 GCA_022567855.1 Planctomycetota bacterium
AGAGCCGCAAGCTGCGCAATGGGAGCGCCAGCAAATTGTCCGCGAGGCCTTGGATCGGCTCGGTGGACGCTGCCAGCAGCTCTTGACCGCCCTGTTTCTTGCCCCCGGGACGCTCAACTACGAGGCGATTGCCGATCAATTGGGGATGAAGGTCGGGAGCATTGGGCCGACGCGGGCCCGTTGCTTCGAGAAGATGGAGAAGATCTTGCGGGAAATGGGACTCGATCCCGCGTTTGACGTGGAACCGAGAGCGGAATCGGAACACCGATGAGGGTCCCCGCCGGCCTCGTGGCGCAAACCGCCGGATGTAAGGATTCCGGACGTATCAGCGGGTGGTCGTCGGGGCTCTGCTGGATAGATGCAGAAGGATTCGTCAGATGAGTAACGCCAAGATCACGTACCGACACCTAATCGCCTACGCGGCTGGGGAGTTACCGGCGGAGGAAGCCGCCCAGGTCCAAGCGTATCTGGCCGCCAACCCATCGGCGGCTGAACCAGTGGCGTTGTACGGGCAGGCTCGAGCCGCGCTCCAAGATGACCGAGGCGCCGACCCACCGGTCGACGTGGTCGCCAAGGCGAAGCGGATCTTTGCCGCGGCCCGGAGCGACCCGGCACTGGGCTGGTTGGCTCGCCTGGAGCAGTTCATCGCCGAGCTTGTGTTTGACAGTCGCGCTGAGCCGGCGTTGGCCGGTTATCGGGGCGCCGCCACCACGTTCCAATTGTCGTTTGAGTGCGAGGTGGCCAGCGTGGATTTGGAGGCCGAACCGCTCGTCGACGGGAACGCGATTCCGCCGGATGAATCGCAATGGCGCATTATGGGCCAAGTTGATCTAAGGCAGCCGGACTCCCTGATTGAACTCGCCCTGGTTGAACAAGGCACTGGGGCGACGGTCGCTGACACCGTGACCGATGAGCACGGCATGTTCACGCTGGAGGTGAAGGCTGGCCGGTATGACCTTCTGCTTCGCGTCGGCGACAAAGTGGTTGTGCTTCGGAACATCGAGATTCAATGAATGCTTCGATTCCAGATTGTGCAGCGCTGCTTGAAGCGCTGGCCGCTGCGCCGCCCGATGAGCGGGTGGCGAGGTTGCGCGCTGCCGGCGACCCGGAGGACGTATTGCTTGCGCTGGGAGACGAAGCTGAACGCCTCTGCGTGGTTGAGGTGAGCCGCGCCCTGGAGGCGGCGGAATTGGTCGTCTCGCTCGGCGACATGGTGGGTTCTCAGCGAGCACGCGCGCGGGGACAACGGGCCGAGGCCCGGGCCCTGGCCTATGCCGGACGCATGGAGGAGGCGTTGGCCTCGTGGCGCAGGGCGACCTCCCTGGCCGACGGCGTGGGGGCCCCGGTTGAGGCCGCCAAGTCCAGGCTTGCCTCGATGCAGGCGCTGGGCGAGCTGGGCCGGCTTGAGGATGCGATCGCTGAAGGTGAAACCGCCCGTGGAATCTTCGAATCTGCTAACGAGCCTGACCTCGCCGCCCGCGCCGATGCGAACCTCGGCATCGTCTATCAGCGCTCAGACGAACCGGACAAGGCGCTGTTTCACTTTGATCGAGCTCGCGCCTCAGCCTTGATGCAGGAACCCGTCGCCGCGGGGAAGCTCGACAGCAACCGCGGAGAAGCGCTGCTGGCGTTGAACGATTTTGCTGGGGCCGAGGACGCGTTCCTTTCGGCGCTCGAGGCACTGGAGTCGACCGACGGCGTTTTTGCCGCGGCCATCGTCGAGGGGAATCTGGCCGATCTCGCAGCTCGCCAGGGACGACTCGAGCGGGCTCTTGATTACTTCGAGCGTGCGCGACGACACCTTGAAGCCGACACGGCCCGCGGACATCTCGCACGGCTGCTGGCCGAGCAGGCCGACGCCCTGGCCGTTCTTGGAATGCTTACCGACGCACTGGGCGGGTACAACGAGGCGCTGCATCAGCTCGATGAATGTGGCCTGGCCCTGGAAGCGGCCCGCGCTCGTGCGGGTATGGGAACGGTGCTGCTGCGACTTGGTCGGCACACGGAAGCTGAGACCGCGCTGGCCGCCGCCGCCAAAGCCTTCGATGATCTCGGCCACGGCACGGCCAGGGCTCGTGTTGACGTGATTCGCGGCGAACTGGCTGCCTCGATCGGCCGCCCCGAGGAAGCCTACGTTCTAACCTCGCGTGCCCTGGACGTACTGGACACTCGACCGGCGGAGTCAGCCATCGCACGATATCACCTCGCTCGGCTCGCCCTGAACGCCGGTGACATCGCCACGGCCCAGGAGGAGTTGGCCAAGGCGATTCCCGTCGCACGGCAACTGGACGTGGCTCCGTTGCTCGCTGACCTGCTGCACACACGAGGATTGGTGCATCAGGCCAAGAACAACCCCAAAGATGCCGTGGACGATTTCTCCGCTGCGGTGGACCAAGTGGAGCGTGTTCGCGGTTCGCTTCAGGCTGAACAGTTCCGCGCCGCCTATCTGACCGATCGCTTGGGGGTCTATCACGACCTGGTGCGTGCGCTGCTTGAAAGTCCGGACCAGGCCGCGATTGGTCGCGCTTTCGTGGTGGCCGAGCAGGCTAAGAGTCGCTCCCTGCTCGATATCGTTCGCGGCGCAATCGTGGTCGTTGAGCCGATCGAGGCCGATGCCGCCGACCCCGCGGAAGCTCAACTCATCAGGGATTTGGTGCAGCGGCGCGGCGAGGTCAATGCCCTGTACAGCCGACTGGGCGGAACGAATCGGTTGGGCGAGACACCCCAAATTACCACGCAGTGGCGAGAGGCCGTCCGCGAACGCGAACGCGAGTTGCGGAGCCTCGAGAACCGGCTCGCGAGCACTCGGGGCGTAGCGGCTCTGTACGCGCCCCCGGTTGGACTCGAGGAAGTACATCACGCTCTTGCCGCTGATACCGCGCTCATTGAGTATTTCGTTGCCGGTGACGAGCTGCTAGCGTTCGTGCTTATTGAAGGCCATACATACGTTGTGCGCGACTTGGCCACCTCCACGACGCTGGCGGAGCGGGTCCGCAGACTCCGGTTCCAGATCAACCGCGCCCTTCGTCGCGGCGCGACGGACGGACCTCGCGGCCAACGCTTGCTCGACGACGCGCAGCGCGAGCTGTCGTTGCTCTATGAGATGGTTGCCCAACCCTTGATGCAGTTCCTGTCGTCGACAAAACGGCTCATCATCATTCCGCACGGGCCGCTGCACCTGATCCCATTCGCAGCGCTCTGGGATGGCCGGCAATACCTCATCGACCGTTACGAGCTCCACTCCGCGCCCAGCGCAAGTCTCCTGCAGTACCTCGCTCGGACCGAGCGCACCCCCCGGCTATCGGACCAACCGGTTGTGGTCGGCGCCGTCGACGAGGTCGCGCCTTGCATCCTCGCGGAGGCGACACGGATCGCCACGTGTTTGGGTTGCGACCGGCCGCTACTTGGCGACGAGGCGACGGCCGACCGTGTTATGGCGGCAGCAGCAAATGCTTCGGTGCTCCACTTGGCTTGTCATGGGCAGTTCTCCGCGGACGCCCCCATGGCGTCGGGTTTGAAGCTCGCTGACCGTTGGCTGACCGTGCGCGACATCTACTCCCTGCGGCTCCGGGCGGACCTCGTCACCCTCAGCGGATGTGAAACTGGGCGGAACCTGATCACGGCCGGCGACGAACTCGTTGGTCTACTCGGCGGCTTCTTCGCCGCGGGGGCTCGATCGGCCCTGGTGAGCCTGTGGCGGGTAAATGACGAAAGTACGACGAATTTAATGGCTGACTTCTATAGTCTGTGGCATGCTGAATCATCGGACCGGATGCCCCTCGCCGCGGCCTTGCGCGAAGCGCAGCTGACCCTTCGCCGGCAACGCGCCCACCCGGCGTTCTGGGCTCCGTTCATCTTGGTGGGAGAACCATGAAGACTGCACGCATACTGCTCTTCGTTCTGCTGTGTTTCTGGCTGGGACGCAGCGCTCATGCCGGCGACTGCCCGGTAGATGATCTGCGGCTGGACGATCGGATCATGGTTGGCGTCGCTGTTGGCGCAACGATTGAAGATTTCATCGCTGCCTTTGAGGCCGCTCACACAGATCACAACATCACGCTGGAAATCATCGATTCGATCGAGCCCCGCGAAACGTACCTACTTCAGCTCGGGCCGCCCGGGCTTTCCCCCGAGATCGTCGATCTCCTGGAGGAAGACCTCGACCCGGTCAACTATCCGGGGCTGCTCCAATGGAGTGACTTCCTCTACGAGGTCGAGACGGCCGAGGGCGGCACCGGGAGTTTGTGGTTCAATACCGGCGACGGCGGCAACAACTTGTACCTCGGCCAGTATCCGATCGAGCTTATGGCGCTTCCTCTTGCCCAGGCGCTGTCGACGGGAGCGGGCGTGGCGGTGGCGGTGCTCGATACCGGCGTCGATGCGTCCCATCCTGCGCTACAGGGGCGCGTGCTCAGCAACGGATTCAACTTCATCACCAACGACGCCAACACGGATGACGTGGGCGATGGGCAGGACAACGATGGCGACGGCTCCATCGACGAGCAGGTTGGACATGGAACCTACGTTGCCGCGCTTGTCGCGCTCGTGGCGCCGGATGTCAAGATCCTGCCGGTGGTTGTGCTCAATCCCGATGGCCGGAGCGACATTTGGATCGTGACGAAAGGGATCTACTATGCGATCGATCAAGGCGTCGAGGTGATCAACGCCAGTCTCGGCACCACGTATCGCCCCAACGGCTTCGAGGCCGCAATTGACGACGCCAAGAGGCTGGGCATCGTGGTCGTCGGCGCTGCGGGCAACGAGGCGGCCCACTGTCGAGAACATCCCGCCCAGATTAGCGCCGCGTTCGGGGTGGTCGCCACGGACGATGAGGATGTCAAGGCCGACTTCAGTAACTACCACGACAACACGTTCATTAGCGCGCCCGGCGACAGCAAGCTGCTGGGCCCCAAGCCCGGGCAGTTCGATCCGGAACGCTCGATCGTCAGTGCAATCCCCGGCGGCGATTACGCGTATTGGGAAGGCACGAGCATGGCCACACCGTTCGTCTCCGGCGCCGTCGCGCTCATTCGATCGCAGCACCCGGAGTGGGATCCCGACGATCCGGACCAGGAACCCGAATTCATCTACAACGCCATCGAGGATGCTCTGGTAAGTACGGCTGTCAACATCGACGCCCAGAACCCGGACTTCCCAGAAGAGCTCGGCGCAGGGCGCATTGACATCGGCGCTGCCGTTTCACTCGGCCCGCCCGCCCCCACGCTCGGCGATATCGACAACGACGGCTCAGTCGGCGTCAAGGATCTGCTTTCTTTGCTGGGCTCTTGGGGACCGTGTAACAGTTGCCACTTCTGCCCGGCCGACCTTGACAGCGACTGCCAGGTCGGCGTCACCGACCTCCTTATCCTTCTGGGCAACTGGGGTTAACGGAACCGCAGCGGCGAATCCACACTCACCGGCCGACGCACCCCCCCCGGGGTCATGCGTCGGCCTGTTTACTGCCCATTCACGAGGAGAAAAAACTTCAATTCCTTCCATCCTCGTGTATTCCCGGAGCCATTGTCCTGCTCCGTTGAGTGGGTAGGAACATCCTGCTCAATTTCGTTCCCCGCTCAGAACTCTTCTACACGAGAAGGAAAACACCAATGAATACGCGAACGAGGAAAGTCACTCATTTGGCCGGGTGGGCCGCCGTAGCAAGCCTATGGATTGCGCTCCCTTCGGTCCATGCACAGTTCACAATCGATTCGTCCACCAACTACCTCGTTGGGACGAGGCCCAGCGGAGTCGCCGCCGGTGACTTCGACAACGACGGCGACCTGGACCTTGCGACCACCGTCGATAATCCTGATCGGATCGTCGTCCTGCTCAACGACGGTTCTGGGCAATACTCGCTCGGCCCGAGCACGTTGTTACCCAACTCATCTTCACCCCAGGACGTGGTCGCAGGCGATCTGGACGGCGACGGCGACATCGATCTCGCCGTGGCGGTCCGCGATCCCCAAGGCTCCGTCCTGATTATGCTCAATACCGGGGGCGCCACATTTGTGATGAGCGGCAGCATTTCCGTCGGCGTTCGCCCGCGCGGGCTGACCATTGCTGACATGGACGGTGACGGCGACCTTGACTTGGCCGTCGCCAATCGAGACTCGAACACCGCCAGCGTGCTGACCAACAACGGCTTGGGCGGGTTTACTGCCCAAACCTTTGCGGCCGGTAATGAGCCGCGGGCCACAGCCTTCGTTGATTTCAATAGCGATGGTGATCTCGATCTGGCGGTCACGATCCATGATGATCGAACCGTTGCTACTTTTACCAACATCGCAGGGGTGTTCACCGCTTCGACGGTCTATTCGGTCGGACCCTTCGTGCGGCCGGAAGGCATCGTCGTGGCTGATCTGGATGGAGACGGCGATGCCGACCTGGGCGTCGCGGTGGACGATCAGACCTTCAACATCAACCAAGTGGCCGTGTTCCTCAACACCGGGGCCGGGTTCAACGGCCCGTTCAACTACGATACGGGCGGGCAGAGGACGGGCAAGGTCACCGCGGCTGACTTCGATTGCGACGGCGCCATTGACCTGGCCACCACCAACCGGGATTCCAACAACGTCTCACTTCTGCCGAATCTAGGCGGCGGGGTGTTCGGCCCTGCCATACTTATGCCCGCCGGACTCCGGCCGGGGGCGATCACCGCTACCGATCTCGACGGCGACGGCGACGCAGACATCGCGACGGCGAATCGTGACTCCAACAATGTCTCGGTTTTCATCAACCAGACGTGCAAACCGGCCGAGCCTTGCCCGGCGGATATCGACGGCAGCGGCGACGTTGGCGTGAAGGATCTGCTCTTCTTGCTGGGTACATGGGGGCCGTGTCCGCCGAAGGGAGATTGTCCCGCCGACTTCGACGATAGTGGCGATGTTGGCGTGAAGGATCTGCTCAGCTTGCTCGGCGCATGGGGTCCCTGCCCATGAATCAGACCGCGTGACGCAGATCACTTTCCACGCTCTTCTTACTCCTTTTCTTGCTCCTCGGGGATCCACGTTCCCGTTCCTCTGCATCGGCGAGCCCGCCGGAAACACCGGCGGGCTCGTTTTACCAATTCCCTTTCGAGTTGGGTTTGGCGCATAGGACGTGGGTTCGCTGAGACGGAGTTGATTCACGAGAAATTCGGGGGCGTACCCGAGGTGCACGGTGTGCCCTATGGCACACAATACCGCCCGGCAGATCGCCCTACCTTCGGCAGTTTCTTGGAACCGCCATCGTCGGCGCTGTCGATGACGACGACAATGGCTTCAAGTCCGGCTCCGCCTACCTCTTTGACACCACCAGGGGCCGGCAGATCGCCAAGCTCCTGCCTAACGACGGAGCGATCGATCCCATCCTTGCCTGGGAACCCAAGACCGAGAGAAGCTGCCGCTCGATCCCGATCGCACCTGACACGATGACCGCGCTCCGCCAGTTGCACCGGCAATCCAATGGGAGCGTGTACGCCTTCCAGTCGCTCGACCGTTTGAGAGCGATCCAGGGCCGCGTAGACGCCGGCTCATGGCGAGCGGACGGCTGAGCTGGTCAACTGCTGCGGGACTTCCAGAGCCTACAGCGGCGCGTACTGGGCGATGACATCGATGTGGTGACCGTCCACGATTCACGCAAAGCGTTCTGCACCCAGATGTCCGATGTCATCCCGATTCAGGCGCTCGCTGAAATCGTGGGCGACACGCCGGCGGTGCTGATGCATTACTACACCAAGACCCGAAAGTCCGACGCCGACAAGCTGCGCGCGGCACTTGACGATGGTCCGGCACTCAAACTTGTGGGCTGAGTTCGGGGCGCACTTGGGGCACACTTGGGGTATTCGCGCTAAGACGTATCGACTAGAGCGAACGAAAACCCCGCTGACAATAGTGCCAGTGGGGTTTTTCTCATGGGCGCTACTGGACTTGAACCAGTGACCCCCGCCATGTAACGGCGGTGCTCTAGCCAACTGAGCTAAGCGCCCCAAGTGTCGGGGCCTCGCCCGACCGGTCCATCCTAGATCGGCCGAGCCGCCCGTCAATCTGTATGCGTTCGCCGTATCATGCCCGCTGCGATCGATACGCACCAAGACGAGAGGACGAACGCCCATGCCCGAGAAGATCGCGCTCTTTTGGCCTGGTGATTACCGCGCTACACCGAACGAGTTGGCGCTGCCCAACATCATCCACGCCACCGAACAGCTCGAAGCGGCGCTGCAGAAGGTCGGCCGAAGCAGCTATCGCATCGAGGGTTTCCTCACCAAGCCGCACGAAGCGATCGAGAAGCTCGGGCCCATAGACGATCCGATGATCGGTGTCTGCGTGCACTGGTTCTATGGCCCACACACGACGGATGGTGTTGTGGGCAAGGACAATCCGCTCCTGCTCGCCAGTAATTTTTCCGGCACTTGGCCCGGACTTGTCGGCCTACTCAACACGGGCGCTTGTTTGGCGAGCTTGGATCGAACCTTCTCGCGCATCTGGACCAGCGCCGACGATTGGAGCGCTGACCGCCAGTTCATGGCCCGACTCGAACAATGGTGCAACACCGGTTCGATTCCGTATCGCGAGGATGAGCTTTCGTTTGACGCGACAATCTCCAACGAGGCGCAAGCGATCGCAGACCGCGTTGCCGCGCAGTTCCGCTCACGCCGAGCGCTTGCCCTCATGCTCGGCGACACATCCATGGGCATGATCAACGGATACTTCGGCCCGCGTTTGCTCAACCCCATCGGTTTCACCGAACATAAAGTCGATCAGGCGTGGATTATTGATCGGGGTAAGACGATCGATGCCAAGCGAATCGATGATGCGTTTGAGTTTGTCAAGCAAGCGGGCGTGACGTTCCATTGGGGTGAGGCGGAGGCAGAGGATTTCGATGAGCATGCCACACGCGAGCAGCTTCGCGATTACCTGGCGGTGCTCGATCTGATTGACGAATTCCAAGCGGACTGTTTGGGTTGGCAGTATCAGCTCGGCCTGCTGCCGCTGCGCCCGCCGTCGGACTTCGCGGAGGGTTTGTTCAACTCGGTGTGTCGGCCGGAATCCAACGGCGACACGATCGCCACCGCCACCGAAGCCGACCAGGGCAATCTCGTTCCCATGGAGCTGATGAAACGACTATTGAAGGAGAAGGGGTTGCACCAAGCCGTCATGTTCCATGATGTCAGGTGGGGGGGCGAGCACGATGGCCGGTTCGTGTGGGTGCTGCTGAACTCCGGCTCGTGCGGCGCGTATGCGTTCAACCATGATCCCGACACGCTCGAAGGCGTACATTCCTATCGCCAACCGGCAGGGTACTTCCCCGTTCCCGGCGGAACGTTTGCCGGCGAGAGTCTGCCCGGCGAAATTACATGGTCGCGCTGTTACATCAACAACGGCCAACTGTGGATGGATATTGGTATGGGAGAGGTCGTCAAACTTCCGGGGGCGAAGCGTGATGCGTGGTGGGAGGGTACGACGCGACAATGGCCGTTCATGGCCGCTGATCTCGGCGTGAGTCAGGAAACGATCATGGCCCATTACATGTCAAACCACGTGGCGGTTGCGTACGGCGATATCTTCCAAGAGATGATCGCCCTAACCCGAGCACTTGGTATCAACGTGCGCATCATGAGAGGCGCGTGATGGACGCATACCTCGGTATCGACGTCGGGACCGGCAGCGCGCGGGCTGGTGTATTCGACCACGAAGGTCATTTGTTGGGCACGGCCATCCATCCGATTCAGATGTGGCGGCCGCAGCCGGACTTCGTTGAGCAATCCTCGGATGACATTTGGCGAGCGTGTTGTACCGCGGTGCGAGCAGCGGTCGACCAAGCGGCAGTAGGCGCAGATCAAATCCGGGGGATCGGATTCGATGCCACGTGCTCACTTCTTGCGTTGGATGCAGACGATCAGCCGGTCTCTGTCAGCCCTACCGGCAATGATGAGCAGAACGTCATCGTCTGGATGGATCACCGCGCCGTGGAGCAGGCGCAGCGCATCAACACGACCAATCATGAAGTGCTGCGATTTGTGGGCGGCGTGATATCGCCGGAGATGCAATCGCCGAAGCTGTGTTGGCTCAAGGAGAACTTGCCGAAATCGTGGCAACGCGCGGCGATGTTCTTTGATCTGCCTGATTATTTGACGTATCGCGCAACTGGTGACGCCACACGATCATTGTGCACGACAGTGTGTAAGTGGACCTACCTCGGCCATGAGCAAGCAAACCGCAGTGACACCGTGGGACGATGGGACGATTCGTTTTGGCGTACTGTCGGACTTGATGAGTTTGTAAAGGAGAACTACGCACGAATTGGCCAACGTATTCGGCCAATGGGGGAAGCTATCGGCAAGGGACTAACACCCCAAGCAGCCGACGAACTGAATCTACAACCGCAAACACCCGTTGGTATTTCGATCATCGACGCGCATGCCGGCGGCCTTGGTGTGATCGGCGCAGCGATAGACGGTGCTGCGCCAACACCCCAAGACATGGAGCATCGCCTCGCTCTGATCGGCGGTACGTCGAGTTGCCACATGGTTGTAGCGAACGAAGCACGCTTTATTCCGGGGGTGTGGGGACCGTACTTCTCAGCTATGATTCCCGATCTGTGGCTCAACGAAGCCGGTCAGTCCGCCACGGGCGCTTTGATCGATCACGTGATCTTCAGCCATGCTCGTTCCGCTGAGCTGCGTGATGAGGCGAAAACGCAGGATCGCACGATCTACGAATTGCTCAACAATCGGTTAGACGCCTTGGCCACGAATGTCGAGTTCCCTGCGGCGCTCACCAAGACGCTTCACGTACTGCCCTATTTCCGCGGCAACCGTTCACCGCGCGCCGATCCAACCCTTCGCGGAATGATCTCAGGCCTAACGCTCGGCGATACGATTGGCGATCTGGCACTGCTCTACCTGGCGACGATCCAAGCCGTCGCGCACGGCACCCGCCACATCATCGACACCCTCAATGACCACGGCTTTTCAATCGATACGATCTTCGCTTGTGGTGGGGGAACGAAGAATCCGGTGTTTCTGCGCGAACATGCCGACATCACCGATTGTCGGATCGTCTTGCCCCAAGAGCCCGAGGCGGTGCTGCTCGGGGCGGCGATTCTCGGGGCGGTCGCCGGCGGCGCGTATGGCTCACTACTTGAAGCAATGAGCGCTATGAGCCGGGCCGGTCAAACGATTACGCCAAGCCGTGGAGGAATCGCCCAATACCACAACGCCAAGCACGCAGTCTTTCACCGCATGTACGACGATCAACTCGCCTACCGACGTTTGATGGATGATTGAGTTCGGCCGGACTCCGAAGCGCTTGGCCGACCAATCGGTTCGCGTCCTACCGAATAATAGACGAACCCCAATCGTTCCATTTGCTCACGGCGATACATGTTGCGCCCGTCGAAGATAACCGGTCCGTTGAGCGCCGCGAGCATTCGCTTGAAGTTGGGTTGGCGGAACTCACTCCACTCTGTACAGATCACGAGCGCATCACAACCTTCAAGCACATCATACATGTCGTCGACGGCGATCACTTCGGGAAGCTCCTTGGACAGGTTGGGCAAGGCGACGGGATCAAACGCGCGGACATTCGCCCCGGCCGCTAACGCCTCGCGCATCAACGTCAACGATGGCGCCTCACGAATATCATCCGTGTCCGGCTTGAAGGCGACGCCCCAGAACGCCAGCGTTCGACCGATGAGCTTACCTCCAAAGTGCTCGGCGATCTTGTTGAAAAAATACCGGCGTTGATCGATGTTCACTTCGTGCACGGCGACGGCAATCTTGCAATCGTAACCGACGGCCTTGCCCATGCCGATCACGCCGAGGATATCCTTGGGAAAGCACGATCCGCCGAACCCCAATCCCGGATGCAGGAACTGTCTGCCGATGCGATGATCGGCGCTCATTCCCTCGCGCACCGCGCGGATGTCGGCGCCGTAATACTCGCACAGGTTGGCGATCTCGTTGATGAAGCTGACCCGGCAGGCCAGGATCGCGTTCGAGGCGTATTTGATCATCTCCGATGAAGGGATGTCGGTGACGATGATCGGATTCCCCTGGCGAACGAACGGATCGTACAGATCGCGCAGCCGCTCAGCCGCCGCATCGTCGTCGACGCCGAAGATGACCCGATCCGGCCGCAGGAAGTCGTTGACCGCAGCGCCCTCTTTGAGGAACTCCGGATTGTTGGCGATGTGAAAGGGCCGGCTCGTTCGTTTCCGGATCAGATCGCGGACACGATGCGTTGTCCCCACCGGCACCGTCGATTTGACCACGACGAGTTTGGGCGCGGCATCGTCTGTGCCGCGCTCAATTGCCTCCGCGATGTCTTGGGCCGCGGCCATCACGGCCGAGAGATCGACGGATTCTTCGTCATCGGTCGCGGGTGTGCCCACGCAGATGAGAATCACCTCGGCTTCGGTGTAGGCTTGATGTTTGTCGGTGGTGAAGTGAAGTCGGCCGGCATCGACGTTGCGAGCGATCAGCTCACCCAGCCCGGGCTCGTGGATCGGGCACTCGCCGCGGGCCAGCTTCGCAATCTTCTGTTCGTCGATGTCAAGGCAGGTAACATTGTTGCCGGTGTTGGCAAACCCAGCCCCGGAAACAAGTCCGACGTACCCGGTGCCGACTATCGTGAGCTTCATCGTCGATTATCCTCAGCCCGCGCGTTCGTCACTTCCCGCACCTCTCCATACTACTCACAAGAGGCATGGGATCGTTGCGAAATATGTCCGTCGAACCAGGCTCGCTGCGCTTTAGCGCACCCTCCATCTGCAACAACGCCCGTTTGACCGCCAGTGCGGGTCCGCCTTGGTCGCAGCTTCCACTGAATCCGTGCAGGTGGCCGGCGGCGGAAATCACCCGATGGCAGGGGATGATGATTGGCAGCCGATTGCGTCGCATCGCTTGGCCGGCTGCGCGTGCAGCGTTGCCTCGCCCGCCCGCCATCGTCGCTAACTCGCCGTAACTGCGCGTTTCGCCTCTCGGTATCGATCGACACGCCTCCCAGCATCGACCCATGAACGGGCTCGCCGTCGGCGTGGGGACATCACCAAAGTCCACCTCCTCGCCGGCGAAGTATCGCTCCAAACGCACGGCCAGTTCCTCCAGTAGTCTCTCATCTTGGATTGCATCATCAGGTAATCGGTGGCGATCGTCAGTGAGATCAAGCCACGTCGTTGATAACGAGCCACACCCATCCGCAATAAGCGCGAACCGACCGGTGGGTGTGCTGAGGATTCGGTATCGAACCGGAATTCGGATCATTGGAGCACCTCCATCGTCGCCAATAGCTGACAAATCAAACGCCACCCTGCTTGAGAGAGTGTAACGCCACGACCACGATGCGGACAATCACGGCCCAGGCACGGCCCACTGAACGTCCGCCACGACCGGAAAATGATCCGAAGCCGAGGCGGTGTCGTCGCTTCTCAGACGAAGGCGGTGCAGGGCGTCCGGATTGAGGTCGCGCGCGTCCAAGACAAAGGTGTTCCGCAACGCCATGGTGCTGCTGGAAAACAACAGGTAGTCCAATCGGCCGGGCACAAATGACTGCTTCCGGTCAGACCACGTCGCATTCGACAGGCCATCCAGTTGATACGGCTCAGCTTCGATCAACGAAAGACCGGCTATATCCAGCCGGGTTGTCAGCAAGTTCAACGGTCGGCGCGAACCGACCAAATTGAAATCGCCGGCCACGATCACGCCATCGAACGTTCCCGACTCGGCCAACTTCCGCAGCTCCTCGCGAATGGTCTCGACTTCCAGAATGCGAATAAAATCCTGTTGGCTTCCGATCCCGCCGCAGCAGCGAAGGTGAACGGAAATACACAGGAGCCGCTTGTTGGCAAACTGAACAAAAGCGCCGGCCACACGGAGCGATCGCTGCGGCCAATCGGGGTAGGGCAGCAGTTCAAACGGCTCGGCCGATTCGAGCGGCAGCTTCGACGCAACCGCACAGCGCAGATTGCCGCCGCCTGCGCCGAAGACAACATGCCATTGGTTCGATTCGTCAGGAAGCAGCCGGCGATTGAGAAATGATTGAAGCTGCGCCGCCGAGCTCCGATCCGTCAGCTCCTGCAAAAAGATCACATCCGGATCGATCGCCGCTAGCACGCGCACGAACGGCTCGGGTTGATCGAACAGCGATCCATTGGCCGCGTTCCAGCTCATGAGGCGCAGCGCCCCCGCCCCCGGAATTTTGGACGGAAGTTGGGCGGTCGCGGTTTGCTCAGCAATCCTTAGCGGTGCGAGGTCGGAACTAAACACCCCAGTTTGATCGATGATACTTCCCTCGGGATCGGTGCAAACGATCTTTCCTTGCATTCGACCGCCAGCCAAGACGGTCGGAATCCCCGCAAGTTTCGCGCCGCGCTCGATACGAAACTCGAAGCGCCGGCTGGCGTAGGTCGGCCCGAATGTGAAGCCGATGTCGTAAGGATTCAGAGTCGGTGCATTGGTGTCTGTTGAAACAAGTTGCACGCCGCTGGGGCGCTCGGCGCGATCAAGAAGGGTGGTCGGGCTAAGGATGATTTCGAGGTCTGCGCCGCTGAGTCCGAACGTGAGTTGTCCTGTCGATCTGTCCCCATCAACATCCAGCACGATGTGTATGGCCGCATCAAGCTTCTGGATATTCACGGTGTGGCCGAAATCGACGAGCAGATGGACGAACCGCCCGTCGGATGTGAGTCGAACCTCGCGCAACTCGAGCGTCTCGCCGAGGGCATCGACGGGATCGATCAGTATCCGTTCGACCAGGCCCCAATCGTCGAATCGGCCGTCAATGACGATCCCTGGCGGCGAACGGGCCCCGACCAACAAAGAAATCAAAGTGAACAGCAGGCAGCTTTGCATCGGATTGGTACAGTAGATGGACGAAGTCCCAATCATCGTAGGGCAGGGGGACATGACCGCAACCGCACCCGTCACCTCTGAGCAGAACTTGGCCGGCCGAGCCCGCTGCCCGCGCTGTGGCTACGACCTGCGCGGGGCGATCACGACGTGGACCGATCAATGCCCGCTTCACGGAACCTGTACCGAATGTGGCTTGCAATTTGTATGGGCGGAGGTACTGCATCCCGAGAAGTTCGAGCCGCAATGGTGCGTCGAGTTTGCGCCGAGGTGGCGGCAAATATTGCGAGCCTGCGTCCGAACGTTTGCTCGGTCCTTCTGGCCTTTCGGCTTCTGGCGTGCGTTGAAGATGTCTATGCCCATCCGATGGCGGCGACTGGTCATGTATATCGCCGTACTTTGCATTCCGCTGCTTGGGAGCTATGTCACCATTCAGTCAGTTGCGGCGATCCGTGTTCGATTCGACCTCCAGCAGATGTTGGAGGAGCAGCAGCGAAGCCTTCCTCAAGCGATTGCCCAGATGCAGGGGATGTTGTCCACACCGCGAATCCGCCCGCAAACCAGACAGTTGTTGCTCATGCAAATCCGGGCCACGCAGGTGGCGATGATGATTGGTTACTCCATGAGCCACTCCTATCTGACAGCGACGACCGAAGCGGTCTTGACGCCCCTCAGAAGCCGCTCAAGTGGCACGTACACTGGGCAGTTCGGCGTCATGCCCTATCCGGCCCCATCCAACCTCCATTCGTCGCTGTTTGAGCAGCATTTTTCGTATCTCACACCCGTCGCGACGCGCTCCCTGGTTGACCTGACCATCGTATGGTTCGGTCTGGGCGTCTGGCTGTGGTTGCTATTGCCACTGAGCTTTGTGTTGCTGCCGGTGTCGCGCCGCAGGGCGAAAGTGCGCTGGGGTCACATCGCGCGCGTCTCCGCCTACGGATTTTTCATACCGGTTATTGCGATTGCCGGCTCGATGCTCTGTATAAGCATTGGATACGCCGTGGACGCCGTCTTTGATCCGATGCTTCGTTGCGCTCATGTGTTGAGCCGCTACTTCATGCCCGCCATGATCGTCATTTGGTGGGCGACGTCGATTCGGCACTACCTTCGGATTCCTCACAGCTGGTTCGTAGCCGTGCTCCTGTCCGGGATGTTGTTCCTCCTGTATCTGGCAGCATTGTGGTTCATCTACCCTGATTTCCTGCTCGCCTTGTGGTAGCGATCTCTCGTACATGACTGGGCGAGGCGAGCGACCCGCCGTACACTGTCGCTATGACTGCCCAAACGACAACTTCCGCGACGGCCTTGGACACACTGTCTGAGAGCCTGCTGCGACTCCTCGACGAACACGATCCCGAAGTCGCGTCGCTGCTCGCCGACGAAGCCCAGCGCCAAGCCGACACAATCGAATTGATCGCCAGTGAGAACCACGTCAGCCCCGCTGTCATGCACGCCATGGGGTCGTGGATGACCAACAAGTATGCCGAGGGATATCCGGGCAAACGGTACTATTCCGGCTGCGTCAATTACGATCGGGCTGAGCAACTGGCGATCGATCGCGCGACGAAACTCTTTGGTTGCAAGTTCGCCAACGTGCAGCCCCACTCCGGCGCGAACGCCAATCTGGCCGTCTACTTCGCCCTGCTCGAACCCGGCGATACACTGATGAGCGTCGTCCTTTCCGATGGCGGACATCTCACCCACGGTTCGCCCGTCTCCATCTCCGGCAAGTGGCTCAAGCCCGTCCACTACCCGCTGGTCTATGACGAATCACGCGCCGACTACGGCTATATCGATTACGACGCGGTGGAAAAACTCGCGCTTCAGCACAAACCCAAGATCATTCTTTGTGGATACTCCGCCTATTCGCGCGTGATCGATTTCGAGCGCTTTCGCGCCGTCGCCGACAAAGTGGGGGCGCTGTTGGTTTCTGATATTGCGCATATTGCGGGGCTGTGCGTGGGCGGCGCGCATCCTGATCCGTTCCCGCACAGCCACATCGTCACGACGACGACGCATAAGACGTTGCGCGGACCGCGCGGCGGATTGATCCTCACCAACGATGAGGAACTCGCCAAGGCGATCAATAAAGCGGTATTCCCCGGCACGCAGGGCGGGCCGTTGATGCACATCATCACGGCCAAGGCCGTCGCATTCGGCGAAGCGCTCAAGCCGGAGTTCAAAACCTACGCCAAGCAGATCGTCGCCAACGCCAAGGCGCTGGCCGAGACGTTGATGAGCTGCGGCCACCACTTGCTCTCCAACGGCACGGACAATCATTTGATGTTGATGGACCTGCGCAAATTCGATCCGGAATTGACGGGCAAACAGGCGGCGTTATGGCTCGAATCGGCGGGCATTATCGTCAACAAGAACACGGTCGCCCAGGAAGAGCGCTCGCCGTTTCAGACGAGCGGCATACGGATCGGTTCGCCGGCGGCCACCACGCGTGGGTTGAAAGAGGACGACATGCGCCGGGTCGGGACGTTCATCGATCGCGTACTCAAAGCCAAGGGCGACGAAGCGGTCATCAACGAAGTTCGCGAAGAAGTGCGCGAATTGTGCGCACAGTTTCCATTGCCGCATTGATACAACCATTTAGCCCCCGGTGAATACACCGGGGGCAAACCGCGCCCGAGCGGCGATGCGCGGTTGGATCCACAGATACACGCTGAAGTGCGGACGCCTCTTTCGGCAAACAGAGGGGTTGTTGATATGCCAGCGCTCATCGCCCCCGGTGTATTCACCGGGGGCTAAATGGATCGGATATGATCGGCGTCATGGCAAACACGCTGGCCATCATGCTTACGATGACGACGTACGGCACTTGGCTTCGCGGCGATCAACGCGGATGGGTCGATGATGGACGGATTCTCCCGCCCAATCCGATTCTCAAAGATGATGATCGTAAGCGCATGAAGCACTCTGTTTATCTCTTCGAACGGAGCCGGTTGCTCGATGTGGGTGAATTCATCGGCAAGTCGTTGTGCGAACGACTCAACCTTCGGATTCTGGCGCTGACGGTACAAACGTGGCACGTTCATCTGCTGTTCGGAACCACCGTGCACGCCATCGCAGAGATCGCAAAGTGTGCGAAGGACTCCGTGCGATGGGGAATCCGACCCAAGCGACCGATTTGGTCTGATGGTTACGACAAGCGATACTGTTTTGACGAGTCATCGGTGTGGAATCGGATGCGATACGTTGAACGACATAACGTGGAACAAGATTGGCCGGCCAAGCCTTGGCCATTCCTCGAAACACCATCATTTGCCCACCGCCACTTGCCGCAATCCTTCGTACACTGCGGCGCACACCGCCGTTGCGAGATTCAAGCTGCGTGCAGCCGGATCGTCCACCATTGGGAGGGTAATGCGATGGTCCTCACCGAAGGTTGACGTCACCCAGTCGTGAACGTTCGGTGGCGCGCCGGCCGTCTCCTTGCCAAACAGCAGATAATCGCCCAACTCAAATGACGCCTCCCAGTGCGGTCGGCTCGTCTTGGTCGTATACAACCAGACGCGCTGCGGCTGCTCGGCGTCGAGGAACGTCGACCAACTTTCGTGTTCCCGGCAATCGACCAAATGCCAGTAATCCAACCCGGCTCGGCGGCGGGCCTTGAGCGACATATCGAACCCGATGGGGTGGACGATGTGCAGCCGACACCCCGTGGCGGCCGCGGTCCGACCGATGTTGCCGGTATTGTTGGGAATCTCCGGGTTCAGCAGTACGATATGAAACCGCGGGTCGGGCATACGATCCAGTCTAGCCGGACGCTGCTGCAAACGGCATGGGCTTCGGCTATCATGCGGGGCTCGGGGGGGTTATCCCGATCCACGATGCCCGCGGCGCCGTCGCTGCGGCGAGGAGATTTCGTGCATGGCCGACTACACGACCGGTGACATTCGCAACCT
>JADFGE010000260.1 GCA_022567855.1 Planctomycetota bacterium
GTCCGAGCCGACTAGTCCGCCGGACGATTCCGGACGGTATTGATGAGCGCGTGAATCACCGCCGCGTGGGTCGCGGAGATCCTGTCCACCAGCGTGGATGGCACTGCACCCCTGGCCGTGACGGTGTATCGCCGCCGCTGCTGATTGCCGCGCTTCGCCTGCTTGAGAGCTTTCTTGGTCTTCATGGTTCTAGCGAAACCCCTCCGGTGTACGATATGAATCCCCAGTAAACGCGTCGTATAAAAATCCGAGTCGGAGGCGCGATGAAACGGAACACACTCGAGGTAGGGCTCCACCAGTGGGAGCCGTGGCATGAGTCGATCGAGCGGAGTCGCCGGGAGCTCGGGTTCGATCCGGCCTGGCCCGACGAGAAGGTGAATCAGTGGGCGGCCGACAACTACGGGGCCCTGATCAGGCCAAGGGCGGTGGCTGAGCTGGCCGCGCTCCGGCTACCGCCTCGCTTCCTCGAGTACTGGGAGGACTGTTTCTACAACGAGTACAAGGACGCTAGCGGGCGACCACACCCGGATCGCGTCAGGAGATTGCGGACCGACCGCAAGTCGACGCCGCGGCTGCCCTTCGATGCGTCCCTCTCATGGGATTCCGGGGAGGACGTCCACGACCCGTGGCTGCCCG
The DNA here is from genome assembly GCA_022567855.1 of Planctomycetota bacterium. Classification (GTDB taxonomy): domain Bacteria; phylum Planctomycetota; class Phycisphaerae; order Phycisphaerales; family SM1A02; genus JADFNO01. The sequence goes on from JADFGE010000260.1 coordinate 637, forward strand.
TGGTGATTCGGATCCACGCGGAGTTCTGCACGCGCGATCTCTTCAACGCGGCTGCTAACGACGCTTGGGTCACACTCAGGGATCATCTGTTGTTGAACCAGACAACGCTTCACCCCGTGGCGGTGCTCGCGCGAAAGGTCAGGCCGAACACATCGGAGCGGAAGCGGAGCGCCCAGGACCGCTTCACGCGACAAGAGGCCACCTTCGAGGATCTGCTTCGCGAGGTGTGGATGTCGGAGGAGATTCAGGAGCGGCTCCAGAAGATCATGGAGAGCGGAGCGAGCGCGCAGAGAAGCAAGCGACTCGTTCGCGCACTGCGGAAGATCGTCTACGACCGAGTGAGACGATGGCTGGGTGACGACGCACCTCTCGCCCCCAGGCGCGGGCGATGGCAGGAGGCCATGCCCATCCCGGGTGACATGGCAGCCCGGTGATTCGGCGCTGGGACTCCCGACATTTGCGTTCAAACTAGCTAGGTCAGCTTCTTCGGGGCTTTCCAGCTTGCCGGGACCAGCCGCTCGGCGGTGAGAACTAGCTGTAGCTACTGCCGGGCTCCGCGGCCAACCAGCACGAAGGCGGGCTTGTCCGTGCGTCCGAAGGACTCGGCTCTATACTGCGGCGGACATGGTCAAGCCAGGTAGCGCATACACAGGAGTCTTGTTCGACCTCGACAACACCCTGGTGGATCGTGACGCTGCTTTCCGGCGGATCGCCAACTCGCTCTTCGAGTCGCAGCCGTGTATCGAGGAACGAGCTTCCCGCCGCTTCGCAGTCGCCCGGATCATTGAGCTCGATGAGAGGGGCCGCGCAGGCCGCGACCTGCTTATGGAGCGCGTGTTACACGAGTGGCCTGCAATCGAGACGAGCCACGCCGAGTTGCTCGACTGGTGCAGTGCGAATTACGGGCCATCGTTCGCTATGGACGAGCGGGTCACCGACTTGGTCGAAGAGCTCTCTCGTATCAGGAAACCTTGGGGAATCGTGACAAACGGCACTACGCGCCAACGAGAGACCCTTCGCGCCGTAGGCCTGGACGCTCTTTGCCCCTGTGTTGTCGTGTCCGGGGAGTTAGGTCACCGGAAGCCGGACCCTGAGATCTTCCACGAAGCCCTTCGCTGCCTAGGTCTTCACGCCGGGGAAGAGGTCTTATTTGTCGGAGACGATCCGGTGGCTGACATCGGCGGAGCCCGGACCGTCGGATTGTCGACGGCCTGGATTCACCGTGGAAGGACTTGGCCTGACGGGCTGCCTCTCCCCGATCACGAGGTCAGTCATCCGGCGGACTTAGCGACTCACTTGGGTCTAGTTCGCCATCCTTAGTTTTCGCGAACGGTCTCTCGGCAGATTCGCGTACGAACAAGCTAATGCTAGTTGGCGTGTCACCCCTCCCGCTCATCTGAAGTAGCTGCAGCTTTTCCAATCGGTTTTGCCGCTTGGTCGCGTCCTGAGTACAGTTGCTGCACGCCCAATCGAAGACCGAATCGGCGAGCGACCAAGGCAACTCCGAGCGTCATTGCCATGATGACGATGCTTACCACACTCGCCGCTTCTCGCAAGCCGGTGCCGGGACCTGCGTACGAAAGAACCAAGATCGAGAGCGTCACGGTGCCCCGGGAAGACAATAGGATGATGCTCGCTGTCGTGTTCGCGGCGATCACGAAGTTCATCGTGGCAAGCAGGGCCAACGTTGGCAAGATGAGGGGGAGCCAGATCCTTATGTACGTCCCAACCCACCCTGCACCCGCGACTCGGGCTGCATCCTCCATGTCGAATCCCACCTGCACAAACGCCGCTTTCGTGATGTTGACGCCCGTGGTATTGCCTTGCAGTACCACGACGATGATCAAGGCCCATATGGTTGCGTAAATGATCGACAGACCGGGAGTGCCCAGGAAAACCATCAACAAGCCGAGCCCGGTCAACATGCCCGGTATTGCGGCAGAGACCCAGATCACGGAATCCAACAAGATTCGTCCACGCGCCTGCGTCCGCACCAAGAGATAGGCAATGATCGAAAACAAGATCGGGCTCACGAAGGCGGTGGTCAACGCGATGGTTAGCGTGGTCCTCAATCCGATAAGGAAACTACGGTCGTGGAACACGAAATCCCAATTCGCCAAGGTGAACGGCGGATCGATCATGAAATAGCCCGTTCTCACCATGAAACTGCCCATCACCAGAGCCGCTACGGGGATCACTGTCAGGGTAAGGTGGAGCATGCCGATGGCCCCAAACGCGATCCACTTCCAGCGACCCAGATCGATTAGGCCCGGCCGAAACGAGCCGGTGATGGTGGTGTACTGCCGCCGATGGAGGATCCAGCGCTGCAGCGGGATGATCAACGCAACAACCACGATTGTCAGCGACGCAAGGACTGTCGCCTCGCCGTACAGAGGTGGTTCGTTCAAACGGACGAGGTCGAAGATCATCGTTGAGTAGACGAAGAACCCGAACGGTACGCCGAGCAACAACTCCGTCTCAAACGATTGGAAGATACGGATCATTTGGAGCGCCGTCACTAACGCGATCGGCGCAACCATCAGGGGAAACGTAACGCGAAGAGCCGTCCTGAAGTTGGATGCCCCACTTACCCGTGCAGCCTCCTCTAGCGCCGAGTCCATGTTGCGGAATGCCGGTGTAAGCAACATCACTTTCAAAGCGATGCCATTCCCCATGACGCTCGTCCAGACGATGCCCGCTACGCTGAAAATATCGACGATGCTTTCTTCGATGAATGGGAGCGTGCGAGCCAAAATATTGATGTAGCCGATGAAAGGATCGGCCAGCAAAATCCAGGCGATTACCGCTCCCGGAGTGATGTACGCGACCCAGAACATCAACTCCAGGAAATTGCTGGCCGGAATCTTGGTTCGCCCGAGAAGCCAGGCGATGACGAGGGAAACCGGCATACTGATGCCGAATTGCAGAGCCCAGATCATCAACGTGTTCAGCAACGCTGTCGCGACGCGGGAGTTGTCGAACGCCGTCCGCCAGTTCGACAACCCCCATTCAGCGGGCCCGACTAGGACGTCACGCGCCGTGTTGAAGCTCATCGCGAAGATGATCACCACAGGCCAGATGAGGAAGAAGCCGAGGACGATCGTCAACACCGCTGTGAAATAAGTGGCATTGCTTGAGCGGAGCGAGCGAGCGAAACGTTTCTTTAGTGATGTTGTCGTCTTGAGAGTCGACATTCCCCAGCTTTCTGTTGTGAGCCGATCAATACCGCGCCAAGAAGTTGGCGCGCCATGGATCAGATATGCGGCAACACGTCAGTCGCAAGCCGGTGCACTTGCTCTTCGAAGTCGCTCGTGGAAGGGGCCAGAATCATGAAGCTCACGCCGACGTCCGCGATGGCGGCGACGATGCGCGCGGGTGTCGCCGGCACGTCGGTGAGATGCACGCCGAAGGGCTCCAACGCGTTCTCGATCGCCGCCACGATCGCCGCCGCCGCCGGGATGGTGCCCCCCTCGCCACAGCCCTTGACCCCGAGCGGGTTCAGCGGTGTCGGCGATTCGATATGGATCTTCTCGGCGTCCGGCACATCATTGGCGCCCGGCATCAGGTATTCGGCGAGGGTGGTGGAGAGGGGGTTGGCGTCGTCGTCGTAATGCATCAGCTCGAACAGCGCGTTGCCGACGCCGTGCGCGACGCCGCCCTGCACCTGGCCGTCGACGATCAGCGGGTTGATCAGCATGCCCGCATCATGGGCGGCGACGTAGCGCAGGATGGTGACGCCGCCGGTCTCCGCGTCGACCTCGACCTCGACCACATGGGTGCCGTTGCAATAGGTGGACTGGGCGGGCGCGAAGTAATGGGTCGCTTCCAACCCGGGCGCGATGCCGCCCGGCAGCGCATAGCCCGGCGTGCCGGCGACCGCGCCCGCGATCTCGCCCAAGGTGACGGAAAGCTCCTTCACGCCCCTGACCGTGACCCGGCCGTCCGCGATCTCGAGGTCCTGTTCCGCCGCCTCCAGCATGTGGGCGGCGATCCTGAGCGCCTTGTCGCGCACCTCGATGGAAGCCAGATGCACCGACGGCCCCGCGTTGGCGGCGATGCGGCTCGCGAACGTGCCGACGCCGTTGGCGATCTTCTCGGTGCCGGCGAGCTCGACCGTGATGTCCTCGACGCCGACGCCGAACTTCTCGGCGCAGATCTGCGCCATGGTCGTCACGTGGCCCTGGCCCTGGGGCGCGGCGCCGGAGCGCAGCGTGATCCTGCCGGACGGGCCGATGCGCACGGTGGCGCCCTCGAACGGGCCGAGCC
>JADFGE010000261.1 GCA_022567855.1 Planctomycetota bacterium
CGGCGGCGGAACGAGCTTGATTCGCTCGCTGGGTGAACGGAAGTCTTCGGTTTCAAAGTACAGTTCAATCTCGTCGGCGTTGGAGCCAACGAGCCGTTCGTGAATCTTCCCGCCTTGATGCGTCAGCACAATGCGCTGCCAGGCCCCGAAACGCCCATCCGTGCGCAACCGGAACTGTGCCTCGACGCGCTGGTCGTCGTCGCCCTTGGTGACTTCGGCCCGCAACGGCAACGCTCGACCTCGGGGATGAACATGCCGATCTCCGACAACTTGGGTCATCAACGACATGACCTCGGTGCGAGCCGGCCATTGTGTGGCGCCAAACGGCGCAAGCAATCGGTGGAGGCCGATCGCCGCCGCGTCGTGATTCATAAGGCCAAGCGTCATGACCACCCCGAGCACGACGAGCATGATCGAGAGGTCGCGCCACGTTCGCGCGCCGCGGCTGATGCCGGCCACGGATTCGCCAGCCAATCGCCGTTGTGTCTCCTGGACGCTGCGGGCCGCAAGCACGTTGGTCTGGTCCAAACCGGCGGCGGCGAACTCGACGCTCGACGCCAGCCGCCCGGCCACGGCGGGGATGGCCTGTTCGACGCGCAGGGCCAGCTGCGTCATCGACGGCCAGAAACGCAGCGCCGGGCGAAGGTATCTCCACACGGCGTACCCCAAGCCGGCCGCGGCCCCGAGCAGCAACGCGAAGCGGACGGCCCCCGGCAACCGAAGCAGATAGTCCAAGGCGATGAGGGCGGTCGCCAGACCGAACCCCCAGGCCACGATCGCCGATACCCGTTGGGCGACGAGCAAGGCCCGGCTGCGACGCCTCAGTTTGCTCAGTTCAGCGATCACCTGCTTCATAGGCCGGCTCCTGCCCCCAACTACTAATGGTATCGGCGCTGCTCTGTTCTCCGGAAAAGAGATTCAAACCTTGCCTCCCGGCGGCGAATCATGCCAATCGGAGCAGTTTTCGCCCGATCCACTCCCCGGCCAAGACCAACAGAATCAGGCCAAAGGCCAGCGGGCTATCCCATATCCCCTCGTTGAGCGGATTGATGGACGTGACGGCCCGATTGGGCAATAAGCCCGGCAGCTCGCTGATCTGCTCCGGCAACAGCACCCGTCCGCCCGTCTCGGCCGCCAGTGAGGCCAACAGGCGGTGATCAGTCTCCGGCCGACGCAACTCGTCATCCGGGGCATAAATCTCCACCGGCACCCGAACATCCAAGCCAGGCAGCGTCGCATCGTTCACGCGAACGCGGAGCCGGCCGGTGACGCCCGGGAGATGGCTGGCGGCGTAGCGCTGTCGATCGTCATCAACACGTCTCAACTCGATCTCCGCGACAGGCTGGCCGTCCTCGGTTTCCAGTTGGACGGTGACGGTGACGCGCGACTCGTCGACGAGGCGGGCGTCGAGCAACTCGAGATCGATACGCATCGCCTGTTCAGTGGTGAGTCGGCGCGGCGTGACCTCCAGACGGACCGGGCTATCAGAGGTGGTCAGGCTCTCGCGCCCGAGCATGCGAATCAGTTGCACCCAGAACCGCTCGGGGTACAGCTCGCCCCGGCCATACCGCCAGCGCCAGATTTCGTCGGTCGCGATGTAAATGCTCTGGCCTGCGCCGTAGCGCAGGTGCATCACCAACGGCAGCGGCGTGCCTTGGAACAGGCGTGCCGTCGTCGTGAGCACTTCAGCCGTCGGCTTGAGTCGCCCAGGCTCGATACGTTGGGCATAGTGGAGCTTGGACCACCCAAAGGCCGGATCGACCAGATCGCGCGGCCAGCTCTGCTGAGGCTCAGACGACAGGCGCAGCACGCCGAGGCGGTCGGCCAAGGGCGTGGGCACCATGTTCACCGGCACACCGATCGGCGGAAGCGCGAGCGATCCGCGCATGGGCAGCAGATCCGCCAGCACCGTCCCTGAATAGGTGCTCGGTGTGTACCGCGGCCCGCCGATCCAAAGGAGACCGGCCCCGCGCTGCGCGACGTGATCCCGCATCATCTCCAACTGATCGGGGGAGAAGAACGACCCCGGCACGTCCCCGATCACGATCAGGTCGAACTGGGCAAACTCCTCCGGTGAGCGAGGCAGCCGAGTAATCGGCTGATTGCCTTCCTGAGCGAAGTCACGATCTGCGGAGATCAGCATCACCGAGCTCTCGATCGACTTCTCTCGGATCAGCAACTCCTTGAGGTAGCGATATTCCCAGCGCGGATAACCCTCCACGTACAGGACGCGCAGCGGGCGATCGATCAGCTCGATGACGAACGTGGCGACGTTATTGTCGGGGATGAGGTCGGGCTTGACGGTCTCGATCACGACGCGCCAGGTGGCTTCGCCGGCCAGGGTAGGCTTCGCCGTCAGCGTAACCTCGTCACGATCATCGCCCGCGGGCAGCTCAATCCGATCGAGCTCCTCGCCGGTGGAGTCGTCGATCAATTTGATCAGCGCCGCTACGCCTTGTGTGGCCGACCCCAGTTGATCGAGCTCAACGACCACGGGGACCTGATCTCGAACGAAGGCCCGGCGCGGCGCTTCGACGTGCCGAATCGCCAGGTCACCCAACGGTTCATCAGATCCCAGCGGCACGGTGAAGATGGGAACCGCATGGGTGCGAAACCGCCGCAGCACACTTCGGTCGGGCGCGTCGGTGGTTCGGCCATCGGTGAACACGACGACGCCGCTGACGGCGCGCGCCGCCGCGCGCTGCATCGCCTGCTCCAGCGCCGAGCCGAGCCGGGTTCGCTGTCCGGTCGGCTCGTCAAGTTGCACCGGGGAGATCGGTTCGGCCTCGGGCGACATTATGGGGGCCGCGGGCAAATTGAACGCGCCGTCATGAAACCCCAGCCACACGACTTGGCGGCTCTCGGCAAGGTCCTTCCACACGGCTGCATGCTCATCGAGCAATGACCGCAACTGTTGTTCGCGCGTGATTCGCCGTTGCCCCGCGTCAACGTCGGCGATCGTCATCGACGCGCTGCGGTCCACGAGCATCAACACCCAATCGCGCTCGACCGTTTCGCGCGGCAGCTCGAGCATGGGGCCGCTGATGAGCACGAGCACCAACGCGATGATGAGAAAACGCGCCGCCGCGAGCACGACTCGGGCCCCGCGCCGTCCCGCCAGTCGCGCATAGCTCCAACCCGCCAGCGCCGCCGCCGCCAGCAGCAGCCAGGTCCAGACCCAGCCCGGCCACGGATGCTCCCACGCCACGCGCAGACCTTCGGCGTTCTTGGGGATCACATCGATATCCAATAACCAGCGGATCCAGTCGCTGCTCATCGGATACTCCCCCGTGCGGCGGCGATGGCCCCGGAGGGTGTGTGCAGGACCGGGCTCGCGATCACCGCCGACTGGCCTGAAACTGCAGCATGCGAGAACCAGCGCGCCGCCGCCGTCTCCAGCACGATCAACACGAGAACCGACATGAGCAGCAACCCAACGATCGGCGAACCTGACTCGATGGAGCGTAGTGCGGCGGCCGGATCGTCAGCGTCAAAGACCTGCCACGGGCCGAGCTTCGCCAACCAGTCACTGACGGCCGATTGCGGCTGCGTGTCGGTGCGGCTCGAAGCGGGATCAATGTTGACCGCGATCGTTCCAAGCCCTTGTGCTGCGGCATCGAGCACCTCGTACAGGCCGGCTCGCTCCAATGGCTGGCGGAGGCGGCCGTCGTCATCAATCGACAGCGTCGCGCCCTCCGGACCGACGAGCGTGGCCGCGGTCGCCCCGAGTGCGATCGCCGGCTTTTCCCCCACGCCGTACCGCGGCGCGGCGCGGACCGACCCCACGGCCTGTCGCAGTAGCTCGTGGAACAATGGAACCATCAAGGGCTTGGTCGGCAAGTTCGTCCAGTCGAGATCCAACGCCACCGCGACATAGATGACCGTGCCGGTCGAGACCGGTCCCGAAGCGCCGGCGTCGTCAGCACCCTGGGGCCGCGGCGTCCCCGCGATGATCATCGGCGTACCGTCGGAGAAGACGAGCACGTCTTGGGCTCGGGTTGAATCGCGGTCAATCGGCAGGACTCGGTTCACCAACACGGGGCCAAGAAGTTGCGCCAGATCGCCCGACAGCATCCGCAGCAATTCAGACGACGGCTGCTCGTCAGCAAGGCCCATGCTCGTCTCGTGGTCGACGACCTCCAGGGCGATGCGCCAGGGCAGCCGAAGGTCTGCTGACAAGCGGTCGGTCCATTGATGCACGTTGACCTGGGCGGGCGGTGAGACGACCAATACGCCCCCGCCATCGACGAATGCGCTAAGCACCGACCACCCATCATCGTTGAGCAGGTCCGGTCTGGGCACGATCACGGCATCAACCCCGCGCACGTCTTGGGCGTCCAACGCGGCGGGGTCCGCCTCGACCACGTCAACGGGACTTTGCTCGGCGGGCTGCAGCGCCCGGCGTATCCATTGCCCGGGGCGGAGCCGTTCGATCCCCGGCCCCGGTCCAAACCTTCGACGGTCGACAAGCAACACACGGATCTGATTGCGCGTCGAGACCACGGTGTGACGCTGGTCATCTGCGGTCAGCGCGTCGGCGTCGAGCACAGCGGTCAGGGCTACGGTGCGCTCACGTTGTCCGGCGAAGTTGAGCATGAAATCGACAGCGGCCCAGGACTGGCCCGCCGCCCATTGGACGACCTTCGGCTCGACCAGCGGCAATCCGTCGCCAACCAGGCGCACCCGCGTCACGTCCGTCGCCAGGTCCCCGCCGGTCCGCGCCAGCCGGACCGTCACCTGCACCGATCCCTCCGCGGCGGAAGTCAGAATCAAGCCGCGCCGCGGCTCGATCGCCACCACTTGCACATTGGCGACCGGCTCCTGTCCCACCGGCGCGGTCACCAGTATCACCGTCTCGCCGAGATCGGAAAGCGCAGCGGGTAAGGAC
>JADFGE010000262.1 GCA_022567855.1 Planctomycetota bacterium
TCTGATGTCTGTTACTACAGAATATACGGTCACAACCGACGGAAGTCAAACCCCGATGGCAGGTCTTTTTGACCCGCGACCCGTGGCGACCACCACAGGGGCCGAAGCAAGCCGCCGCGCCGGCTGACCCTGAACCTGATGATCCGGGGTGCGATCACAAGTTCTCAACGGAGCAGGGATTTCCCCTTCTTCTCCCAACTGTTGGAGCGCTACTTCAAATCGCTTCCGGGTGCGGGCAGCACGGTGATGGTCATCTGCCCCTTGTGATCGCCGTAGGTGATCGAGACCTTGTACTCACCGGCCGCAACGAACTCCGGCAAGTTGTCTGCGTTGCCCAGACGTTGGTCCTCCTCGGGTTGAAGATCCCAAACGACGCGATTCAATCCCGGTCGATTCGTTCCGCTAAGTTTGCGCAGCACATGGCCGGTTGCATCGGCGATCGAGATCTCGACTTCCTCATCGGCATACTCGCTGATCCAATAAGTGATCTTCCCGCCCATCGCCGGATTGTCAGCGATGAACATGCGATCGCTCCACAGATCACCGTAGTCCAGGTAATACCGCGGTTGCGCGGGCATCGACTCAAAGACGTGAAACGCAGACTGCACAACCTCGGCCGTGAGCTGCGAGATCGGCGAGATATCATCGAGAATGTAAATTGATCGGCCGTGCGTTCCCGCCACAAGATCCTGCTCGCGAGGCTGGATGGCCAGATCATCGACCGCCACGGTTGGCAGCGATTCGCCGTTGAGCTTGACCCAATGTTCACCGCGATCGATCGTAACGTAGGCAGCGCGCTCAGTGCCGATGTAGAGCACATCTGGATTGACGAGGTCTTCGCGAACAACCTTGACGGGAACATCGCTCGGCAGATCGCCGAGGATCGACGCCCAATTCTCACCGCCGTCGGTCGTTACCAAAAGGATCGGCTCAAAGTGATCGGAGCGATGGCCGTCGATGGCGACGTACGCCGTCTCGCGATCGTGATGCGACGGCTCGATCTTCGAAACGCAAAGACCCTGCGCTTCCGGGGGCGTGACGTTGGTCCACGTGCCGCCGTCTTCAGTCGTCACGTGGATCAGTCCATCGTCGGTCCCCGCCCAGAGGAAGCCTTGTTGCAGCGGGGATTCAGCCAAGGAAACAACCGTGCCGTTGGTTTCGGCCTCTGAGCCGACGGTCGTTACTTTGTTGATGTCGCGCGTGGAGAGATCATCGCTGATGCGCGTCCAAGAATCTCCGCGTTCGGTGAGTTTGAAGACGTAGTTGCCGCCGAGGTACAGCGTCGTGGAGTCATGCGGGGAGATGAAAAACGGCGCGTTCCAGTTGAAGCGAAATCGTGGTTCGCCTTCCTTGGCTTGCGGCTTGAGTGTTCGTTTGATCCCCGTATCCAAATGGGTGCGCACGAGCCATCCGCCCTGAGACTCTGCATAGATGATGTTGCGATCGTGCGGATCAAAGGCAACACCAAAGCCATCGCCCCAGTTGACGAACGTCCAGTCGTGATTGGTAATTGCGCCCGCCCGCCCCATGAACACTTCTTGGACGCTAAAGACATTTTCGCTTGGGCCGATCCACGAGCCGTTGTCCTGCAAGCCGCCCCCGACGCGATAGGGGTCGGAGTTATCCACCGCGACGTTGTAGAACTGACCGACTGCAAAGTGATTGTGGAAGTCCCACGTCTTGCCGCGATCGTAGGAAACATAGAGCCCGCCATCGGTTCCGATCAGGATATGGTCGGTGTCTTGTGGATCAATAACCATCGCATGGAAATCGACGTGTACAACCTTGGCGGAGCCGGCGCGAAACGTCTCGCCGCCATCATCAGAGACATACAGAACCCAACCGGGCAGATAGATGCGTTGATCGTCTTTGGGATCGACGCGAATTCTGGAAAAGTAAAAGGCGCGCGGAGTAATGGCGGCCTTGCGCTGCCACGTGTCGCCTCCATCATCTGTTCGGAACACGCCGCCGGCCCGCGAGTCGTTGCCGAACGAATCGCCGACCTTTCCGCCGACATCTGATTCGACCGAGGCGTAGACGATGCGCGGATCGGCGCGATAAATATCAAGTCCGATGCGCCCGGTTTGTTCGGGCAGACCGTTGGTGAGCTTGGTCCAAGTCTCACCGGCATCGTTTGAGCGATAGATTCCCCCCTGCGGCCCGCCGCTTGTGAACGAATAGGCGGTGCGACGTCGCATGTACATTGCCGCATAGACCGTGTCCGGATTACTCGGATCAATGATGACATCGCAAGCGCCCGTGTTTTCGTCGATGTACAGCGATTTGCTCCACGTCTTGCCGCCGTCATCAGTCTTATACACGCCGCGCATCTCGTTCGCACCCCAGAGATGTCCAAGCGCTGCGACATAGCACACATCCGGATTCCTCGGATCGACAGCGATCGCCGGAATGTCGTGCGAATCTTCTAAACCCAGATGTTCAAACTTCGCTCCGCCGTCGGTAGACCGATACACGCCATGTCCCCATGAGGAGGAGTTGCGGCCGTTCCCCTCGCCGGTGCCGACCCAGATGATCTTCGCTTTGCCGAGTTCTTCGAGATCTGCGTCTTCATCGAGCTCATCTTTCTCATCCAGCCAGCCGCGCCAGTTGGTCGGTGCATCGCACACCACAACGCTGCCGATGGATGATGTTTCTTTGTCATCGAAGACCGGCTCAAACGTCGTGCCGTTGTTGATCGTTTTCCACAGTCCGCCGGTGGCGAACCCCACGAAGTAGGTCTTGGGATTCCCGGGTGCCAGCGCAATCGTGGCGACGCGTCCCGCCATGTTGGCCGGGCCGATGCTCCGCCATGCGAGTGGCTTGAGATCTTCGGATCGCAGCATGCGCGGCGAAGGCGCGTCGCCGGTTTGGGCGGTTGCGGCGAGGCCGAAGGTGAGTAGCGCGAAGCCGCAAGCGGCCAAACGATTAATAGCGCGAGGGATGGGCATCTTTTCTTTCTCCGTGACGGTCGCGTGACAAGGCAGATTGTAGGGCAGGGGGTGTTCACAACGCATCAAAAAACACGGCAGCGGCAGGATTGAGTGCCGCTGCGCGTGGTGAAACGAACGTCCGAAGGGTGATTGGAACCCACTGTCGGGTGCGTCAGGCGATCAACCGCCGTCGGCTACCGCCCCGGCCGTTGTTCCTGCTCGTGAATGTACTCCAAGATGGCTTCCAGAGCGGGATCGCGGTTCGTGCGATAGTCCTCGCTGGAAAGCTCCGCTACGAGATCGGGCGCGATCCAGGTTCGGTCGTCAAAGGCATGTGATCGCTGCCAATACAATGATGAACAACTCACGTGCAGGCCGCTCCAAGGCAACGTGATCATTGTCGTCTCGCCGATGAAGTTGGGCTTGGAGCCGGTCGGTTCGCCAACGAACATCGCCTTGGTGTGATACTCGATATCAGCGGCGCAGTTCATAGCGGCGGAGAATGTATACCGCCCCGCGATGACGAACAGATGGCCGTCCTTGTTGATCTTTTCACACTTGATCAGGCCGTGCACGATCGGCTCGTTGAGGAAGTTGTTCCCGCCGCCGTTGCGACGCATGTCGATGACGAGATACTCGACGGGATTGGCCTCGATGAACTCGAACAGTTTCTTCGTAAACATCCAGATCGGATCGGTAGCTTTATTGCGCACGCTGTTGTATTGGAAGTAAACGAGCTTCTCATCTTCCAGATACTCAAACCAATACATCTCGTCGCCGTGTGAGAGGTACAGGGGCGCTGGCGCCTCCGCGTCGGCGCGGGCGGTCACTGTTTCACTCAGCGGTCCTCTTGAGATCGGCGTGAGATCAATCGTGAACTGCTCGCCGCTGGGTTTCTGAAGTGTCAACGTCGTATTTTCCATGTCCTGGATCAAACCCAGCGCGTGTAAGACCTCCGGGATAACGAAATACCGCGGCGCCCATGCTTTGATCCCCATCGGATTGTCGACTGAGCAGATTTGCGTGATCGCGTCGTATGCTTCCTGAGTCGATGCGTTCCCGATGCTGATGACTTTGCATCCAACAGTCTCAGCCAGTTCCGGCGCGGCCGCTTGCACAAACAAACCGTCCGAGTAGTCATATAGATCCAACGGATAACGACGCGCGACGTACCGACCATCGTGACGAGGGCGAATTCTGGTATGACCGTCGCCCGCCATCGCAGTGAGGCGCTGCAGGCCGACGACGATCTCGTGATCTTCTAATGACGGGACGTTGGACTTGAGATCGGCGACCGCTTGGGCGAAGTTTTCGCGCGACGTCACGCCGTACAGGTCGTAATGCACCTGCTCCATGCGCGTGGCGAAAAAATCCAGGTCGTAGCGCCAGCCATCGTCGCGGGTGAGGTCGACGGGCGGGAAGATGCCGACGATCTTGTTGAAGCGCGGATCGTTGCGCAGCGAATCGAGATCGCTGTCGCCTTCGATCAAGTTATCTTCAGGCGCAAAACCATGGTCGTACGCTTTGGCGAGCCACGTCAGTGCGTCATCGGTTCGCCCGGACAGCGCGTGGCCGCAGGCGATGTTGTACATGGAGGTCTTGGGTTGAAAACCGAGGTCGATTGACTTGGTGAAGGCGGCGATGGCTTGGCCGTACTTGCCGAGCGAGTGCAGGGCGTAGCCGTAGTTGTGCCAATGCTCGCCGCGATAGGGGTTGACGCCGAGGACTTGCTCATAGGCCGTAACGGCGTCGGGCCAATCGCCTCGTTGGGCAGCGGCGCTAGCGTTGTCGGCAAGATCCGGTTGCGCGATGGTCAGCGGTGTAAGAAAGGCGGTAATCGCAACGGCCGCAACCGCAACCCTAACACGGGCCATCAACTGTGACATCATCCTAGCGTCTCCCTGGGCATGGGCGGCTTCCGTCCTCCGAACGCAGCGCCACTTCGCCTAGTT
>JADFGE010000263.1 GCA_022567855.1 Planctomycetota bacterium
AACGTCGCTGGGCAGTTGGAAAAACTGGGCTCGCGACAACGCGAGCTTTATCGTGGCGATGCACGAATTGCAATCGTACCTGTCGGCCGCGCGGCATCCCGACACGTCGCGGCGAGTGGGGACGCCGCTGGTCGTGCCGCTCGACGTGCCGCGCTATCTGCCGCAAGTCCGCTTCGTGATGCCCCGCGAGCTGGGCGGGGCCAGCCTATCGGTCGATGCCGCGGTGTCCGAGTCGGGGTATTCCGCCACGCTGTCCGACACCGACACCAGCGGCATCTATCAAGCGCACATGACGTTGACCGACGGCTCGCAGCAGGTCGAGCGCTTTGCCTTCAACGTCGCAGCGGACGAGGGCAATTTGAAGAAGCTCACCTCCACGCAATTGGCCGGGCGGCTCGACGGCGTTCGCTATGAATACCACGAGGCGGGCGACATCAACTACCACCCGCGGCAACTGGCCGGGTTGAACCTCGCCACGAGCCTGTTGTACGCCTTGATCGTGATTCTGTTGGCCGAGCAGGTGCTGGCCTATGCCTGCGGCTACCATCCGCGGGCCAGGGAGGGTCGTGCCTGATGTTTGCCTCGCTGTTGGCCCAGACCCGCACCACGTACGAGTTCGCCCGGCTGCAGGCGTACACGGAGCGCTGGCATTACCTCGTGTTGGCGGCCGTCTGTGCGGCGATTGTGGCATTTGCCGTGTGGATGTATCGCCGCGACAGCGTCGACCTGCTGCCGCGTCGCTCTGGCCCGATCCCGCAGCTGGTTCAGCTCGACCACCTTCTGCTGCAGCTCGCCCCAGATCTGAAGCTGCTCCACACGGGTGCCGAGGTGGTTCGCCACGATGGCGCTTCCCGAATGTTCCCGCGCGAAGGCGGCGTAGAGTCGCCGCAACGGTACGACCTCCGCCGTTTCCAGCGGCTCGCGTAGCAGACGAGCGTACGCCCCTTCCAGGTCATCCAGCGTCAGGTCGCTGATGTCAACCTCGATCGGCGCGCTCGACTCGTCCGTCGGCGGCGGTGCGGGCTGTGTCTGCTCCGCGATCGGTGCGTCCTTCTCGTCGTTCCTTGCCTGGCTGATCGGGGCGAAAGGAGTAAGGTCGCGCGCAAGCACCTGGTTCGGTATATCGAGCAGCGTCGGGGCCGGCGTGGTCGGCGTTGGCGTCACGTCGGTCGGTGGCTCGGCGGCCACCGTCACTTGATCCGCGTCCTCGGTCGTGACGGGCGCGATTGCTATGAGCTCGGTCTGCTGAGGCGGCTGAGTCGTGGTCGGCTCGGGCGTCGGCGTTTGGGCCGCGATCGCCTCCGGCTGCGGGGTAGCCGCCGGCTTGATCTCGTTCATCGCGTTTTCCCACGCGGCGATCTGCTCCAGCGATGCCCGGCGCAGATGGGCCATGTTGATCCATCCTTCAGCCGACGTGGGAAGTTCCACCTTGTACACCACATGCAGATCGCCCGTGTAGGTCTCGAGGACCGTCAACGTGGTCTCGGCGGGAAGTTTCGCGATCGGTTTCCAACTGCGGCCGGGCTCGGCCTTCTCATCGAGGTTGGGCGCAAAGATACTCGTTGATCCGAGCGTGAGGCCTTGGGTTCCCTCGCGATCGAGCCGGAACCGTGCGGCTTCCGTTTTCGGCAACTTCAGATAGCCGAAGAAACCCTCGAAGGCGGGTCCGACGGCGCGGACGCGCGCCCAACCGGCTTTCTGCGCGACGACCTGAACCAAGTCGTTCTTGCCCACCGAGCCGAAGGGGTAGTACCGGCTGTCAGCGCCGGCTCTGACCGATGTCTGCTCAGCGGTCACCGCGGCGAGGTAGGGGAACTTTTGAGATGTTTGGGCGGCGGCCGTTCTTGACAGGCCCAGGGCGAATCCGACGGCAACCAGAACGATCACGAGACGACGCATCATTGCGAGCATGGCAAACCTCCTTGTATTGCGCCGCGAGGCTACATCGTGGCGGGGCATTGGGCAAATCCCGCCCGAAGGGTTCCAGCGGCGATCGGGCCCGCGTCGGCGACTTTTTTGCTTCACCAGGCTTTGGTGATAGGCTGCCCGCCCATGCGTCATCGACGAGCCCCAACCTCTCTTGTCTACTTGGTTTCGGCGACACTGGTGGGTTGCGCCTCACCCCTGGAAAACCGCGACAGCGACCTCCTGCTGATGCAACACGTCGAGCAGGCGATTGCCAGGGAATTGGACTCGCTGCCGGACGATCAACGCCGACTCGAACCCACCCAGCCGGCCCCGCAGATCGAGGAGGCGCTGGCCGATCGTCTCGACGAGCTGGCGGCCCTGGGCCCTCGCCTGCCGTTTGATCGACCCCAGCTGGACCTCGGTCGGGACCTGACCGGGGCCGAGCAGTCCGATGTGACGCTCAGCCTCCAAGGGGCCGTCACCACCGCGGTCCGCAACAATCTGGCCATCCAGTTCGCACGGTTACAGCCGGCGATCAACGAAGCGGACGTCATTGCCGCCCAAGCGGTCTTCGACGCGCTGTTTGTGAGCAACGTCGATCTGACCAGGACCGACGAGCCGACGACCGTGCCCATACTTCGTGGGATACGGCTCGGGACGCCGTTCTCGGCCAGCGAGCGCTTCCGCTTCGAGACCGGCGTCCGCAAGCGTTTCACCAGCGGCGCCGAGGCGTCAATCTCCACAGACCTGACGCGGTTCCGCAATCTTTCGCCTGGAATTGCCCTGTCGCCTGACCCGGCCTATACCGGCGCGATCAGGCTCGGGTTCACCCAGCCGTTGTTGCGCGGGTTCGGCTCGAAGGTGAACACGAGCACCATTCGTCTGGCGCAAAACGCCGAGCAGCGCGCAATCCACGAGCTTCGCACCGAGTTACTGCAACTTGTTGTGGACGTCGAGAGCGCGTATTGGGACCTCGTGCTCGCGTGGCAGAATCTGGCGATCCAACAGTGGCTGCTGGAGGTCGGTGTTGAAGTGCGCGATGTGCTGGCGCGGAGACGGGACTTCGACGTCACGCCCGCAGAGGAATCCGACGCTGTCGCTCGCGTGGAGCAGCGCAAAGCCAATGTGATCAAAGCTCGGCGGGCGATTCGACGGGCCTCTGATGTACTGAAAGTCCTTGTCAACGACGCGCAGTTGACCGTTGGGTCCGAAGCGCTGCTGCTGCCCGTGGATCGGATGGTCCAAACCCCGATCCGGTACAACCTGCGCGAGACGATCATCACGGCTGTGGGCAATCGGCCGGAGATACCGCTGGCCGCGCTCGGCATCAACGACGCCGAGATCCGGCAGCACCTCGCCGACAACGCGCGGTTGCCTCTGCTGAACCTCTCAGCGCAGATGGCCTACTTCGGACTCGATCAAGAGCCCGGCGATGCGTACGACAATCTGTTCGAGGGCAACTTCATCGACTACATCCTGGGGTTTGCGTTCGAGTTGCCGTTGGGCAACCGCGCTGCTGAGGCAGCGTATCGAAAGGCCAGGCTCCAGCGTTCCGCGGCAATGATCGGCTACCGGCAGGCGGTCCAGAACGTCGTGGTGCAAGTGAAATCGTCGCTGAGAGACGTCATCACGAACTACGAGCTCATCCAGGCCACGCGCTCCTTCCGTGTTGCCCAAGCTGAGAACCTGCGGACCTTCCTGGTTCAAGAAGATCTGAGAGGGCTGACCCCCGAGCGATTGAACCTGAAGTTCCAGCGTCAGGAAACGCTCGCCGTCGCGCAGCGGGAAGAGGTCCGCTCGCTCGTCCAGTACAGTAAATCCGTGGCGGCGCTGTACCGGGCGATGGGCGTGAGCTTGGCGATGAATCACATCGAGCTTGAGATTGCCGATGACGGATCGCCTGGCGGATTCGATCATGCCCCGCCTGGTTGAGCCGACCTCCGATGCGATCGCCGAGGCGTCGCGGTTGTTGAAGCGCGGGCAGCTCGTCGTATTCCCGACTGAAACCGTGTATGGACTCGGCGCTGACACGACGAACGCAAAAGCGATCGAGTTGATCTACGCGCTCAAGGGCCGGCCCGCGGACAACCCGCTGATCGCGCACGGGCTCGACGACGTACAAGCTCGGCGAATCGTCGCAACGTGGGACGATCGATGCGCTGTGTTATCCGAACGTTTCTGGCCGGGGCCGTTGACGCTCGTCGTTGCCCGTGGCCGGACCGTTGGACCGTCGGCGACGGCGGGGTTGGACACGATCGCCGTCCGCGCGCCTCGACATGTTGTGGCCAGAGCGCTGTTGCACGTTCGGCCGATCCATCTCCGCGCCTTCGGCCAATCGCGCCGGGCGGGTGTCGCCAACCACCGCTGGGCACGTCGTCGCCGACTTTCCCGAGGCGGACGAACTATTGGTACTGGACGGCGGCGCGTGTGAGATCGGTATCGAGTCCACGGTGCTGGAACTGACCGAGCCGACGCCGCGCGTGCTGCGGCCTGGGGCGATCACGGTCGAGCGGCTGCGTGAGGTCCTTGGTGAAGTGGACGCACCGCTGGTGACGACCCAGTTGGCGAGCCCCGGGACGTCGCTTTTGCATTACGCGCCGCGCACCCCGGCCGAGCTTGTCGAGACGACCCAACTCGCGCAACGTCTGGCCGGCGGCGCGCCTGCGGCCGTCTTGTGCTTCGAGCCGGCAAACGTAAAGCCGCCGCATGTCCCCATCCCCATGCCGCGATCTGCTGAGTTATACGCCGCACGTTTGTATGATGCACTCCGCACAGCCGATGCGACCGGCATGTCGCGGATCATCATCGAACAGCCCCCAGAAACGCACGGACCGTGGGCCGCGATCCACGATCGACTTCGTCGCGCCACGGGGCATGCCGACCGTGACGGCAACGATCAATAGCACAGTCGGGTCGTAAACCTCAGCCCACATCTCGTTGCGGGAT